>NZ_JBSGIV010000037.1:0-69346 GCF_053605225.1 Micromonospora sp. NPDC003944 | reverse complement strand
AACCCGGTGATCAAGAGGTTTCGGTCATCAGGAGGCGTAATCGTGACCGAAAGCTCTTGATCACCGGGTTGGTGGGGCCGGGGGTTAGGGGTTGGGCAGGAGGAGGGGGCGGAGAGCTGCCACGATGGGGGCGTCGGCGGGGAGCCAGGTGACCGAGTCCAGTTCGTCGGCGGTGAGCCACCGGAGCGCCTCGTGCTCCAGCGCCTGCGGCTGGTCGTCCCCGAGCAGGCGGGCCGCGTACACCTTGAGCACCGAGCGGCCGTGCGCCATCCGTACGTTACGGCCGACCCGGTCGCCGATCTCGACGCGTACGGCCAGCTCCTCGGCGCACTCTCGGATCAACGCGTCGGTCTCAGCCTCCCCGGGCTCGACCTTTCCGCCCGGAAACTCCCACATGCCCGCCACTTCGGGTGGGGCGGAACGCGCACAGGCGAGCACCTTCCCATCCCGGATGATCGCCGCGCCGACGATCACCTTCAGGTCCCGTCGTTCGGCCTGCCCGCCACTATTCGCCCGTTCGGTCCGCACGGGCGTCCAGGGTGCCAGATCAATCGGCGGTTTGGGTACCGTAGCCGTCCGCTAGGCCAGTAAGACACGGAAGTGTGGGCGTGGACACCCCCTGCGGGCAGCGAGAGACTAGGAGGCACCGACAAGACACGGGATGGCGACGATTTGGCCACAAGCCGGCAACGGCGCTTGGGGGGTGCGGTGATGCGCGTGCTGTTCAACAGCAGGGCCAAACACGACTATCTCTCCGACGCGTTGACCTTGCTATCTGGTTGGACGCGCGAGGGCGAGCAGATCCGACGGACGCTCGTGATCGACGATACCCAACACGCCGCACTAACTGAACGGGTCAAGGTCGTCGCGGATGCGCTGCATCTGCGACCCGAGATCAGCCGCCGGGCCGACAGCACCCAGATCCGGGTCGGGCACGGCGGCGGCGAGCCCCTGACCGAGGGCGAGGTCCTGCTTGCCGCCCGCATCGAGGACGCGTACCGGGCGGTCACCGAGTCCTGAAGACCCGCCCCGACGTGGCGTACGTGCCCATCCACGACGCGCCACCGATCGAACGCGGGCCGGTCTGGCTGCCAAGCAACACCACCATCCGGGTACGCGAGTTCGTCCGCGCCGCGACCGACGTGAACCCCCGATGAGACACGCCGAGTTCCGCCACCACCGGCTGGTCCAGGTGTACGACGCCGAGTGCCGGTGGGGGCCGGACGACGACTTCTTCCAAGCGGTGGTCGACGAGACTCCGGCCGCCCGGGTCCTCGACCTCGGCTGCGGCACCGGCCGGCTGACCGTCGCGCTCGCCGCCGTCGGCCACCGCGTCACCGGCGTCGACCCGGCCGGCGCGTCGGTGGCCGCCGCTCGCGCCAGGCCCGGCGGTGAGCGGGTGACCTGGATCGAGGGCACCTCGGCGCTGCTGCCGGAGCGGGCGTTCGACGTGGCGGTGCTGACAAGCCACGTCGCACAGTTCTTCGTCGACGACGCCGAGTGGGCGCGTACCCTCGCCGACCTGGCCCGGGCGCTGGTGCCCGGCGGCCGGCTGGTGTTCGACGCCCGCGACCCGGCGGACCGCCGCTGGGAGCTGTGGAACCCGGTGGATTCGCACCGGCTGGTCACGCTGCCGGACGGCGGCGAGGTCCGCGCGTGGACCCAGGTCACCGGGGTACGCGACGGAGTGGTCGACTTCACCCACCACTACCACTTCGACGACGGCGAGCGGTTGGTCAGCTCGGCGACCCTGCGCTTCCGCACCGAGGAGGAGTTGCGCGGGTCTCTGACCAGGGCGGGTTTCGTGGTGGACCGCATCTACGGCGGTTGGCGCCAGGAGCCGGTGGGCCACGGCGACGGCGAGTTCGTGGTCGTCGCGCGGCAGGAGCTGTGGCGCCGGTTTCCTAGCCTGGACGACATGGCGAACATCGCGTACGACCGCAAAGAGCAGGTCCAGCAGATCGAGAGTGGCCTCCTCGAAGGCGAGCAGATCATCGCCGTCTACGACGCCGTCGGTACCGGCACCGGGTTCATCGGGTTGACCGACCGCCGCGTGATCATCCAGGACCGCTCCTTCGTCGGGAAGCGGTTCGCGATCACCAGCATCCCGTACTCGAAGATCACCAGCGTGAGCGTGGTCAGCAACAAGTCGTGGGGTGGGTCGTTCTTCTCCACCGGCGCCATCGCCATCCACGTCGGCACGCACACCTACGAGGTGGAGTTCCGTGGTGCGCAGAAGAGCCACCACGTACACAACGTGATCCTGCACCACATCTCCTGACCGCACGTCCCGTCGCGGGCCCGGCTGGCGTAATCGCCTTGCCGGGCCCGCGGCGTCTCTGGTGTCCTGAGTCGACAGCCACGCGAAGGGAGCAACCACCATGTCCGACACGACGAAGTCCCCCGAAGCCACAGTCATCCACATCGAGGAATCGAGACTTCGTGAGCAGGACTGTTCCCCCGGCGCTGCTGGGCGCCACTGACCCCAACCCCGGAGGCCGCTGATGTCGGTCTTCGACGATCCCGGCCTCTTCGGCCGGCTCTGGGCCGCCGACTACGACGGCCCAAGCAACCCCGACCCGGCCCCCGCCGTGGACTTCCTGGCCGACCTGGCCGACGGGGGCCCGGTTCTCGAACTGGCGATCGGCACCGGCCGGGTCGCGCTTCCGCTTGCCGAGCGCGGCCTCGCCGTGCACGGCGTCGAGGCGTCCGAGGAGATGCTCGCGCAGCTGCGGGCTAAACCCGGAGGCGACCGGATCCCGGTGGTCGTCGCCGACATGGCGGACGTGCCGGTACCTGGCGAGTTCCAGCTCGCGTACCTGGTCTTCAACACCCTTTTCAACCTGATGGACGCCGAGCGGCAGGCGGACTGTCTCCGCAACGTCGCCCGGGTGCTGTCGCCCGGCGGGGCGTTCGTCATCGAGACGTTCGTGCCCGACCCGCGCGACTTCGACCGCCACGAGCAGGTGCAGGTGCATGCCTGACCGAGGATTCCGCGACGATCCGGCTGCACAGGTACGACCGGCCGGCGCAGCGGTTCATCCGGCAGACGATCACGTTCAACGGCGACGGTGTGCACCTGAAGCCGTTCGCCATGCGGTACGCCTGGCCGCACCAGATCGACGAGATGGCGCAACAGGCCGGGCTCCGGCTCACCGAGCGGTACGCCGACTGGCACCGACGACCGTTCCAGGCCGACAGCCCGTCGCACATCTCGGTCTACCGCGCGGAGTAGCGGTTTGATCGGCTCGGGTTCCGGAAAGTCGAACAGTCATCGCGCCGACGTCAAGGAACCCGAGTCGATCTCCCGCCGTCCGAGAGCGAGGTGCCGCAATGAGCAAGCGAGCCATCCAGGTGGTCCTGGCCGTGTCGGTCGTCCTGATGGTCACCGGCATCATCCTCAAGGTGGCCGCGGACGGCAGTGCCGACACGGCCGGCACGGTGGCGGTGTCACTCGCCTCGGTGGGGTCGATCGTGGCGAGCATCGGCTCGTCCTTCCGCGACTGAGCACGCAGTCCCCCGGCGAGCCCTGCCGGCGGCCCAACCGCACCGAGGTCAGTGCCCGTCGCTGATCTGGACGTCGTCCGGCGCCGGCCGGCCGCGCCCCGTCTCGATTAGTTCCTTGAGACTCATCAGGAAGATCGCCCACTTGGTGCTGCACTCGCGCATGAGTGCGGTCGGCTCGCGCCACGCCGAGTGCGTGAAGTCGACGATCGTGTAGCGACCCCGCTGGTCGAGCCGCCAACCGATCTCGGTGCCGATCCACTCCTCGGGGCCACCGACGACCCGCCACCGCACCCGGCCAGCCGGGTCCAGCTCAAGGATCTCCAGGTCGAAACCGCCCTCGTCCCCGAAGTGGACGGCCATCTGCCCGCCGACCTCGCTCTTGCCGGTCGTGTCGACCGACCACCATCCGGCGACGCCCTCGGGGGTCGCCACCGCTCGGTAGACGTCGGCAAGCGGAGCGATGACGCCGACCTGGTGCAGAATGTCGACCATCTTCAGCCTCCCTGGTTGTCGGTCCGATGACGTTCGATCGTCTCGGCGATGCGCTTGATCCGATGGAGTCGGGCGTCCCAGGTGGAGCCGACTTCCGACAACTGGGCGACCGCCCGGGCGAGCTGCGCCTCGTCCACCTGGTAGTGACGCTCGCGACCGGCCGGCTCGGCGTGGATCAGCCCAACCCGGTCCAGGACCGCCAGGTGCTTCGAAACGGCCTGCCGGGTGACGGGTAACCGCCTGCTCAGCGAGGTGGCCGTGCCCGGCCCGTCGGAGAGAAGAAGATCGATCATCGTACGCCGGATCGGGTCGCCGATCGCCGACCACAACTCGTCGTCGACAGCCGCGTTCACGGGGTCGCGACCAGCCGCGCGACGTACGCGCCCAGCCGGGGCATGTAGTGGTCCCAACCGTTCTCGTGGTCGCGGTAATGCTCTTCCAGGACGGCGACCTCCCAACCCAGCTCACGGAACCCGGTCTCGGTCATCCGGATCAGCGTCCCCGCGCCACTGGGCGCCAGGTCGAAGGTGACAAGCAGCGCCTGCCCGCTGCGATCCGGTTCGGTGAAGCACCACCGGAAGGAGAACCTCTTCGGCGGGTCGACCTCGACGACGGCGAGCGCCACGGTCTTCGTCTCGCCGCTGTCGACGTCGCGCCACACCAGTTCGCCAGGCGCGCCGGCCACCGACTCGAACCGCGCGTCGTCGGGCCACCACTCCCGCATGTGCTCGGGCTGGCTGACCACCTCGAAGACGACCTCGGGGGACGCGTTGACGTGGATGTCACGTTCGATCGTTCCCTGTTCCATGCTCATCACCTTCCGCAACCTTTGGTTGCACACAACCTACGACGACCCACCGCCGTCGCGCAACCTTTTGTTGCATGTCGCGGTTTCGTCGTACCCGGGGTGCACGATCGGCGCATGTCTGAGACGGCTCCGCACCAACACCACACCATCGACTACATCGAGCTCACGGTGACCGACCTCGCCGTCGCCAAGCGCTTCTACTCCGACGCGTTCGGTTGGCAGTTCACCGACTACGGGCCGGGATACTCCGGCATCCGCAGCCCGCAGGGTGACTCCGAGGTGGGCGGCCTCCGTCTGGACAGCGACGTACGGGCG
Organism: Micromonospora sp. NPDC003944; assembly: GCF_053605225.1. Lineage (NCBI taxonomy): Bacteria > Bacillati > Actinomycetota > Actinomycetes > Micromonosporales > Micromonosporaceae > Micromonospora > Micromonospora sp. NPDC003944. The sequence continues at coordinate 64,224 of NZ_JBSGIV010000037.1, read as the reverse complement.
GGCGGCCCGCTCGTGCTGCTCTACTCCGACGACCTGGACCGGTCCGTGCAGGCCGTCAAGGAGGCCGGCGGTCAGGTGGTGAACGGGCCGTACGAGTTCCCCGGTGGCCGGCGGTTCCACTTCACCGACCCCAGCGGCAACGAGCTGGGCGCCTGGGCCGAGCAGTAGGCCCCCTGCATTCATGCACACCTTGTTGGTAGTCGTGAATCCGGAGCCCGGGTCCCTGACGCACCACGTGGCTCGGCGACTTGAGGCCGCCCTGCGGCCGGGGTCGGTCGAGATCGCCGACCTGGCTGAGGAGGGCTTCGACCCGAGATACACCCCGGCCGACCGCCTGGCGTACCAGCAGCGTGGCGGGCCACCGCCCGACGTTCTCCGCGAGCAGCGGCGCATCGATCGAGCCGATCATCTCGTGCTGGTCTTTCCGGTCTACTGGTGGTCGATGCCGGCCCTCCTGAAGGGGTGGATCGACCGCGTGTTCATCAACGGCTGGGCCTTCGACTACGCCCCGTCCACCGGCATCCAACCGCGGCTGCACCGCCTGACCACCCACCTGCTCCCCATTGCCGGTGACGACGCCGGCCTCTACGAGCGACACGGGTACGGGCACGCGCTACGGACACAGATCGAGCACGGAATCGTTGGCTACTGCGGCAGTCGCCCTGGCGTCACGGCCTTCGTGCACGAGTCCGAGCAGGACGACGCTCAGGCCAGGACACGAAACGCCGACCAGGCCGTGAGCATGATCCGCGACGCCATCTCCGTACCACTCGAAGCGCGATAGGCGGGGTGCCGGCCGCACGCCCTCAGACCACGCGGAGGTCGCTGGCGAGGTGGGTGATCGTCGTCGGCGCGTCGGGGTCGCGGGCCACCTGCGCGACCACGTCCATGGCCGCCGGTCGGTGCCGCACCTCGGCGGGTGCGATGCTGTCAGCCCGCATCAGGGCCCGGGCCGCGTTGGCGGGGTCGTCGACCAGCAGGTAGGCGCGGGTCGCGTCGAGCAGATGCGCGGCGCGGTGTTCGGCAGGTAACCACCGCCAGCCTTCCCGCCTGATCGCCACCTCGTGCAGCGCCACCGCGTCACGTCCGTCGCCCAGGTCGACGGCAGCGGCGACCCGGGCCAGCTCGACTGCTGTCGGCCCGAAGGCAGTCCGGTGGTGGTCGTGTCCGTCGCCTACCGGAACGGCCATCTCGGCGGCCTCGTCCAGCAGCTCAGCGGCGGCCCTGTCGTCACCGCACCGTGCCGCCATCAACGCCGCCTGAATCAACAGCGACCCAGACAGCGACAGCTCCTCCCGCGCGCTTGCAGCAGAATCATCCGGAGCAATCCGGTGCGCGGCGGCCAGCAGCACCGACCGTGCCCGCTTCGATGCCCGCAGCACCTGGCCAAGCTGCACCGCCGCAGCGGCCACCAACACCCGGTCACCGGTCGCAGCGGCCATCGCCCGATCGGCGGCCAACCAACCAAGGCTCGCCTCGCCGAGCTTCACCAGCACCGACGCCGTCACCCGGTACGCCTCCACCAATTCCGTCCGGCAAGCCGCCGGATCGTGGACATGCGCACGTTGAACATCGACCAACAGCCTCGGTAACAGGTCCACCAGCTGCGGATACCGCGCATGCTGAAAGGTGGCCCAGGCATGCCCCACCTGCTGCGCCAGACGATCAGTCGGCAGGACGTCACGGCACGCCGCCGTAGGGCCAAGTGCCATCGCGTACGTCGACAGCGCCGCCCGGATCCGCGCGACGCCCTCGGCCCGGCCGGTCGCGTCGACCGGTTGGGCGTCCCGCCCGAGCAGCGCTGTGGCGTCGACCCGCAGGACAGCGGCGATGTCCCGGATCGTCGACACCCGCTCCAGCGACCGCACCCCGCGCTCCACCTTGTCGACCCAACTCTTCGACTTTCCGAGCCGATCGGCGAAGGTCTGCTGCGACAGCCTCCGCCGGACACGCAGGTAGGCGACTCTCCGCCCGATCGGGAGGAAGTCACCGCTCACGACTCCACCGCCGATCCGGCACCGCCCGGGTTGTCTCCTCGACCGGTATCCGCTCCGCCTCGGCCTGGGCGAGCAGACGCTCCTTCGCCGCCTCCCGCTCCGTCGCCTCCGCCTGCTCACCAGTGGCGGACCTTGGATCACGCTGCGTACCGTCCATCTGCACCCCTCGCTCAGGGACGCGGCGGCACGCTTCGAAGAGGATCACGACCGCCACGCCGGACTCAGGCCGCGACTGCCAGACGAAGCCGGCCCGCATCCTGTAACGGAGACGCTACGGACAGCACCGGCATTGGCTGGAACGCTTACGCACCACCACTGTCCTGCTACTGGACGGTCAGGCTCATCCGTTCGCAGAGGCCTCGCAACTCCGGCGAGGAAACCCTCTTGCGCAGCAGCGCCCGCGCTGTCTCCCGCGCCGCCGCTGACGAACGGGCATGTTGCGGACCGACCCGCTCGGCGGTGAGCAGCATCCGCACCGAATCGCGCTCTCGACCCACCGACTCGGCGGCCCGGCCCATGTCGAGCCAGAAATACACCTGCCGCACCGCTGGCAGTCCCGCCAGCTCGACACCCGCAGCCGTCTCCAATGCCGCTTCCGGACGGCCCGTGTCGAGTTCAAAGGCCATCCGCCACAGCGCCACATTCCGCGGCCCCCAGGCGAGATCCCAGCTATCCGTCTCACCGGTGCGCGTAGCGATCTGCGCGGCCTCGGTGAGATGTCCCTCGGCGGTTGCGTAGTCACGCAGGCCGGCAACGTGAAGCGCCCGCGCCAAGTGCAGGAAGCCGAGTACGTCTAAAGCGCCTTCCATCGAACTGCCCGTCAAATCGGCGGCGGCAACGTCACAGAGCGTTCGCGCCGGTCCAAAGGCCCCGGAGTAGGCGGAAACCCGGGCGCGATTGGCGGCCGCAACGCCGGCGGCCACAGGATCACCGAGCAGACCTGCCGCCTCGGCACAGCGCTCGGCAGCCAGCCATGCGTGAGCGGGAAAGCTGACGTTCAGGAGGGAGCCCATCGCCACGCCGTATACCGGCACCATCTCGGTGAGCGCGGCACGCCGATCGGTAAGACCATGCATCGCCGGCACCAGCTCGACCAGCCGGCGCAGGGCACCCGCATAGTCGCACCTCCCGTACAACCCACGCACGAGGGCCGCCTCACGCTGCACCTGCTCGGTCGTTGCGGCGGTGTCGGCGCGCCCAGTCATCGGCGTGTCCATCATGGTCCGCCAAACCCGCTCCGCATCGATACGAGCGGCATCGAGCTGCCGATCGGCCGGCGTGTACGCCTGTCCGGTCAGATCGGCCACCGAGCACTCAAGAGCGGCGGCCAGGTCTACCGCCATATACCGGTCGGTGCGCTGCTGCCCGCGTTCGATCCGCGACCAGGACGTATGCGAGATACCGGCGCGGCTGGCGGAGTAACGCACGCTCCAGCCACGCAACTCGCGGCGAGCACGAATGCGATCACCGATCGACGGGTCGTCAGGTATCGGGCGGCGAGGCATCAGCGGCACTCCCAGGTGGTGAACTGCTGGCACTTCGGACAGTACACCGAAGAACATCCTCGCCAGTGACCGTGCGACTACGCTCGGATAGAGTCACACGCGCAGAGCAGATGCAGAGCGCTGCCGTTATCGGCCGCACGCCCTCGCCGGTTCCGGGTGTGCTCCGCGAACTCATCGACGACCTCGGGCCCTGGCTCGCCGGGGAGTACGCGACCGTCCATGGCGAGAAGGCCGTCCGTCCCTGACCTATCGGAGGTCCTCACCAGTGATGACGAGACAGCCGAACATGTCCGTGAGGACGGCCCGCTGGTGGTCGGTCAAGGGGTTCGCGAAGACCACGACGCCGGCCCCGCCCTGCCGGCAGGCGTCGGCGACTTCGCCGGCTTTACCGGGGCTGAGCAACGTCCGCCGCGAGAACGGGTCGCCCATCTTGTCCGCGCCGCCGGAAGAGACACCCCGACGCTGCACGTGCCGGCTAATGACCTGGCCGCCGTGGGCTTCCACCAAGCTGGCAAGCAGATCGAGCTTTCCGGCAAACTTCCTGTCCTTCGCCGAGAACAGGCCCACCAGCGCCACGTCGGCGCCTGTCAGCACAGCGTTCATCGCCCCGCTCCGGTGTCGGTCCAACGGGTCGCTGACCGTCACCGCCGCCGAGCGCGCAGCACGCCGGTCAGCATCGGCAGGGTGAACTCGCCGTGCGCGGTTTCGGGTCTGCTCCCGAGGAACGCGCGGATCCGGCCGAGTGTGGCCGCTCGCTCCTCTTCCGGCATGACCAGCATCCCGGCCCGCGTTGCGAGCGTCGCAACGAGCGAGTCGGCGGTACGGCGCTGCCCGTGCGGGATCTCGACAGACTCCGCCGACCCGAACCGGGCGACCAGGCCGATGCTCGGAACGAGCATGTCCGCCGTAGCAGCGCGCCAACTGCTCAACGTGTCACGCGGGCCGATGGCCGCACTCCCGCTGACCCGTTCGAGCCCGGCAACCCAGTCGATCCGGTCGTCCATGATGTTCCACAATCCGGCCAGGACACCGCCGGGTGCGAGAACCCTGGCGATTTCCGCACCAGCATCGGCCATGTCGAACCAGTGCAGCGCGTTACCGGCGAGCACGGCGTCGACGCACCCGTCCGGCAACGGGATCGCCTCGGCACTGCCCGACAGGGCACGGACGGTCGGCACCGCACGGCGTAGCTCGGCGAGCATCGCCAGGTCGGGTTCGACCGCCACGACGTCCGCGCCCACCGCGGCCAGCGTCGCGGACAGCTTGCCGGTGCCGGCGCCCAGGTCGGGCACGCGTAGGCCGGGGGCGGGCTCCAGCGCCCACCGCACCGCAGCCTGCGCGTAATCCGGGCGGTGTTCCGCGTACGCGGTCGCCGCCGCGCCGAACGACGATCGGAGCATCTGTTCCGTCATCCGATCAACGTACCGCCGCTCGTCGACACCGACTGCTACGAACCAGACCGGGCACTGGGCAGCATGTGCGGATTGATTGCGGTCAGAGACATGAGGCCACGATCGGCGCGCATCAGTTCAACGGTCTTCCTGGCAACAACCTTGTAGCTGTCGTGAAGTTCGACAGGCACGTCAAGTCCAACCGCTCCTTCCGAGATGGGAAGTACGGCAACCACTTCGGAGACGAACCTCGACATGAGGTCGCAGCATTCACGGGCGGAATCTCGGACGGGCGCGGAAGCCGAAAGCTCCAGTTCCGCCATGATGCCTACGGCTCTTACGCTGGCATCGTAGAGCTCATCGGTGTCGATAATGAACAGATGGCCCTCTCCGGCCTCGATCATCTGCCTGATGTCAGCCGCCCTTCGACCCCAGTTCCAGATGGTCTGCATGAACTGTTTGTAGGTCTCTTCGCGGGACTCGCGATGCCGAAGCTCATCCTCCCGCTGCCACTGCGCCGCTCGGTCTTGGCGCTCCCGCTCCCAGCGTTCCTGCTCCCGTTGGCGCTCCAAGTTCCATCGACGATCCTCGCGGCGAGTGGTAAGAAACTGGGTCGAAATGGCGGCACCGAGGGTACCGGTAACACCAAGCACGGCGACGAGAAGAACCGGCCAGATCTGGTCCATGGTGGGAGTATTCAGTCTCGATGCGGCCGTAACGGCGCGCCCCGCCGTCCCGCTCCTGCGTGGACCGCTAAGGCACGAGAATGTGACCCTGGCCCGGTGAACCTGGGGGCGGACTCGGAGGTATGCACCCGTCGTGCCGGCACTGAAGCCTGGGGTTGCAACCCCGGGCGGCCCCGGAGCACTGACCTAACCGCCTGACCCGCGTGAACAGGCCGGATTCAGACGTTGAAGCGGAACTCCACCACGTCGCCATCCTGCATGACGTACTCCTTGCCCTCGATGCGGACCTTGCCCGCCGCCTTGGCCGAGGCCATCGAGCCGTGCTCGACCAGATCGTTGTACGAGACCACCTCGGCCTTGATGAAGCCGCGCTGGAAGTCGCTGTGGATGACACCCGCGGCCTCCGGCGCGGTGGCGCCGACCGGGACGGTCCAGGCGCGTGCTTCCTTCGGGCCGGCCGTGAGGTACGTCTGGAGGCCGAGGGTACGGAAGCCGACCCGGACGAGCTGGTTGAGGCCGGGCTCGTTCTGCCCGATCGACTCCAGCAGCTCGCGGGCCTCCTCCTCGGGCAGGTCCACCAGCTCGGATTCGATCTTGGCGTCCATGAAGACGGCCTCGGCGGGGGCGACCAGGGCGCGCAGCTCGTCGAGGAACGTCTCGTTGGCCAGCTCGGCCTCGTCGACGTTGAAGACGTACAGGAAGGGTTTGGTGGTCAGCAGGTGCAGCTCGCGCAGATGCTCCAGCTCGATCTTGGCGGCGGCGGCCCCGGAGTAGAGGGTGGTGCCACCGTCGAGCACCTCGATGGCGGCCTTCGCGGCGGCGACCGCCGCCAGGCGGTCCTTGCGGAGCTTGGCCTCCTTCTCCAACCGGGGCAGCGCCTTGTCCAGGGTCTGCAGGTCGGCGAGGATCAGCTCGGTGTTGATCGTCTCGATGTCGTCGGCCGGGGAGACCTTGCCGTCGACGTGCACCACGTTCGGGTCGGAGAAGGCCCGGACGACCTGGCAGATCGCCGAGGCGTCCCGGATGTTGGCCAGGAAGGCGTTGCCCCGGCCCTGCCCCTTCGACGCGCCACGGACCAGGCCGGCGATGTCGACGAACGACACCGGGGCCGGCAGCACCTTCTGCGAGGCGAAGATCTCGGCCAGCTTGTCCAGCCGCTCGTCGGGCAGCCCGACCACGCCGACGTTGGGCTCGATGGTGGCGAACGGGTAGTTCGCCGCCAGCACGTCGTTCTTGGTCAACGCGTTGAAAAGCGTGCTCTTGCCGACGTTGGGCAGGCCGACGATGCCGATGGTGAGACTCACGACGGGCCAGCTTACGCCGGTCCCGGCCGGGCCGGTCCAGGCGGCTCCGATTCGGGCGCCGCGCCGGCGACAGGCGGCCGGGAGGCGTGACGCTCAGCCGAGCAGGCGCGGGGCGATGACCGCCTCCCGGACGCTGCCGTCCGCGCCCCGGCTGACCTCGTACGCCGAGACGCCTTCGCGGTCCGCGATGGCCTCGACCAGTCGGGTGCCCCGGTAGACCAGGCCGACCCCGTCGTCGGTGCAGTGGCTGGTGGGGAGGGTGCCGTCGCCGACCAGTTGGTGCATGAGCGGGCGGCGCTGGGCCTCGCTGTCGTAGTGCACCCCGTTGCCGTACGGCAACCAGGCCAAGCCGTCGGTGAAGCCGCGCAGTTGGGGGCCGAAGCTGTCGGTGGCACCGCCGACGTGCCAACAGATCGAGCCGGCGGAGACGCCGGCCAGCACCACGCCGGCCTGCCAGCACTCGCGCAGGATCTCGTCGAGCCCGTGCACCCGCCACACCGCGACGAGGTTCGCCACGCTGCCGCCGCCGACCCAGAGCACGTCCTGGGCGAGCAGGTGAGCGCGGATGTCCTCGACGTTCGGCATGGGGAACAGGGCCAGGTGTGACAGCCGGAACCGGGTGTCGGCGAACGCGCCGTAGACGGCGGTCAGCGAGGTGGGCTGGTCGCCGACGGCCTGCCCGAGGTAGCAGACCCTCGGCTGCGGACCGGCCTCGGCCAGCTCGGCCGCCAGCTCGAAGACCGGGCTGGGACGCAGGTCGTAGGGCCCACGGTCGCCCCGGAGGAAACCCATGCTGGTAGCGATGATCGTCGGGTCGCTTGCGGGCATCGGAGCGTCCTTCCGTCGGGGGCGGTGCGGCGTCCATCCTGCCGCAGCCGGTCTCCCGCTGATCAGCCAGACGGGTCGGGCCGCCGTTGGCGGGGCACCTCGACCTCGGGCCAGTGGCCCAGCGCCGGACGGTCGGCCGGGGGCAGTTGCGCGGCGGCGGCGCGGGGCAGGGTGAACCGATCGGCGGCGGTCGGCCCGGCCGAGGCCGACTCGCGCAGCATCCAGCGCACCTCGTCGACCACCCAGCCCAGCCCTGGCCGCGAGGCGATCTCGCGGATCAACCGCCGGCCGACCGTGGTGTCGTCGTCGTAGAAGCGCATGCACCAGTGGTGCGTCCACATCCCGAGCGCCCGCAGGCCGGCGTCGTCGAGCGAGCCGGCCAACCGACCGCAGGCGGTGTCGGAGAAGCTCTGCCCGGGGTCGGCCGCCCGGTCCCGTTCGATGGCACCCACGGCGGCCGGCGCGACGGCTCGCATCCGGCGGTAGAAGGACTGCGCCACCGCGCGGGGCAACTGTGGGAACGCACCCGGTGTCGACGCCGCCGCCCAACCCGCCACGCTCGTCATCCCGCACCCCTTCTTCAGTTGGTGGCCGGACGCTACCCGGCACGACCGACACTTTCGGGCCGAAAAACCCCACCGATCGTGGACGGCGACGGGGGTTGGTGCCGTACCGCGAGCAGATCGGCTGGTGGCGGCGGCGGTGCCAGGGCGACGGCGATCCGGTACGTCGAGCGGAGATCCCGGTCACCTCCGCGCGGCGCTCCCCCGTGCCGACGAGCGTCGCGCGCCGCGCTGGCGAGCGGGCGTCGGTCCGCCGAGTTTGTCGACGCGGGCGTGCCCGCTCATCCTTGGGCCATGACCGATCCCGGACGCCTGGTGTGCGAGCTGCGGGGGCACCGATGAGCACCGCCATGGCCCGGGTGCCCGACTCCCTGCGGGGGCAGGTCGTCACACCCGGCGACCGCCGGTACGCGCACCTGCGCTCGACGTACACCAGGTCGGCGTCACCGGCGGCCGTCCTGCTGCCGAAGACCACCGCGCAGGTGGTCGACGCGCTCCGCTACGCGCGGGAGCAGCGGCTGCCCATCGCGGTCCGCAGCGGCGGGCACGGCCTCTCCGGAACCTCGTCGAACAACGGTGGGGTGGTCATCGACCTGTCCATGCTCAACCGGGTCCAGGTGATCGACGAGAGGGCCGGGCTGGTCCGGGTCGAGGCCGGTGCCCGTTGGGCGAACGTCGCGAAGATGCTGGCCCCGTACGGCCTGGTGATCAGCTCGGGTGACTACGGCGGCGTCGGAGTCGGCGGCCTGGCCACCGGCGGTGGTGTCGGTTGGCTGGTCCGCGCCCACGGCCTCACCATCGACCGCGTCCGCGCCGTCGAGGTGGTGCTCGCGGACGGAACGCTCGTACGCGCCGACGCCGAGCACGAACCGGAGCTGTTCTGGCTGGTCCGTGGGGCCGGGGCCGGCGCGGGGATCGTGGTGGCCTTCGAGATCGAGGCGGCCGAGCAGCGCAACGTCGGTGTCACCCAGCTGGTCGTCGAGGCGCACCCGGACGGCCGCACCGTGCGGGAGTGGACGAGCTACCTCGCGCAGGCGCCACGGGCGTTGTCCGCGGCCGCAGTGGTGTTCGCGGAGGGCCGATCGGTCCTCATGTCCATCACCGCCGTGGTCGCCGCCGAGAGCCTGCGTCGGGCCCGACCGGCGGTGGAACCACTGCTCGCCATCGGCACGGTGCTCGAACACCGGACCGACCTGCTGCCCTACCCGACGCTGGTACCGACCGCGCACCTCAACCCCAACGTCGGGCAGCAGCGGGGCACGACCACGAACGGACTGTTCACCGCGCTTGACGACGCCGGGGCGCGGGCCGTGACCCGGGCGGTCACCGGGCCGGGGCGGGCGGTGGTCCAGCTCCGCTCGTTGGGTGGGGCGGTCAACGACGTCGCCTCCGACGCGACCGCGTACCCGCATCGTCACCAGGACACGCTGATCGTGGCGTCGGTGTTCCCGCCGCAGGCCGACGCCGCGTTGAACTCCGCCTGGCGGGCCGCCGGGGCGCGCGCCGACGGCGCGTACGTCAACTTCGAGAGCCGGCCGGACCCGGCCGCGTTCGCCCGGATCTACCCGGGCGAGACCGGGGCCCGGGTCCGGCGGCTGTGGAAGCGGTACGACCCGGACGGCGTGTTCCGGTCGGCCCTGCTGACCGGCCAGCCGAACCGCACCGCCCTGCCGAATCGCGCCGGCCTATCCACCGGGGCCGGGCAGCCGCACCGATCCGCCCAGCCGACCGGGTCTGGTCAGCCGCACCGGCGGCGTCGACGCCCGCGTTGACCGGGTCTCCGCGCCGGCACGCCCAGGTCCGATTCCCGCCAGCCGATCGCACGTCGAGCGGGGCATCATCGGTGACATGGAGTTGGACTTCGAGCGGTGTTACCGGGCCGTGGACAGCCGTGACCAGCGGTTCGACGGCTGGTTCTACACCGGTGTGACGTCCACCGGCATCTACTGCCGGCCGTCCTGCCCGGCGATCACACCCAAGCGGAAGAACGTCAGGTTCTTCCCGTCCGCCGCCGCGGCGCAGGGTGCCGGGTTGCGTGCCTGCCGCCGCTGCCGGCCGGACGCCGCGCCCGGCTCACCGCTCTGGGACGTCCGTGCGGACGTGGTCGGTCGGGCGATGCGGCTGATCGCCGACGGGGTCGTCGACCGGGACGGCGTACCGGGGCTGGCCTCCCGACTCGGCTACACCGAGCGGCACCTGCACCGGATGGTGAGCGCCGAGATGGGCGCCGGGCCGCTCGCGCTGGCCCGGGCCCAGCGCGCCCAGACCGCCCGGATCCTGATCGAGACGACCGACCTCGCGATGGCCGAGATCGCGTTCGCCGCCGGCTTCGGCAGCGTGCGGCAGTTCAACGACACGCTTCGCGAGGTGTACGCGAGCGCCCCGTCGGACCTGCGCGCGGCCCGTGGCCGCCAACAGGCGCCGGTCGGGGCGGGCACCATCGCGCTCCGGCTGGCGTACCGCCCGCCGCTGCACTCCCGGGCGCTGCTGGACTTCCTCGCGGTGCGGGCGTTGCCAGGTGTGGAGGAGGTCCGCGACGGGACGTACCACCGGGGTCTGCGGTTGCCGCACGGCACCGCGCAGGTGGCGCTGACCCCGGCGGACGGGCACGTGGCGGCGACCTTGCGGCTCGCCGACCTGCGCGACCTGGCGCCGGCGGTGGCCCGCTGCCGCCGGTTGCTCGACCTGGACGCGGACCCGGCGGCCATCGACGCCACGCTCGCAGCCGACCCGGTGCTCGCCCCGGCGGTCGCCGCCGAACCCGGCATCCGCGTCCCCCGCGCGGTCGACGCCTTCGAGCTGGCCGTCCGCGCCATCATCGGCCAACAGGTCTCGGTCACCTCGGCACGAACAACCCTCACCCGCCTCCTGGCCGCTCAGAGTCGCGTTGATCATGAAGTTGTTGCCACCGACGACGGCGTGTCGGGACAACAGCTTCATGATCAACGGAGGGAAGGGGCGCTGCGGGGGTTTCTGGACGCGGAGGAACTTCTGTCCTTGCCGGACTCGGGGTTCGGGATGCCGGTGGCACGGCGGGAGGCTCTGCGCGGGTTGGCTCGGGCGGTGGCGGACGGATCTGTCGACCTCGCGGCCGGGGTGGATCGGGAGGAGGCCGTCCGACGGCTGCTCGCGCTGCCCGGCATCGGCCCGTGGACCGCCAACTACCTGGCCATGCGCGCCTTCGGCGACCCGGACATCCTGCTCAGCTCCGACCTCGCGGTCCGACGCGGCGCCGCCGCGCTCGGCCTGCCCGACACCCCGGCAACCCTCGACCGGTGCGCCGAGCGATGGCGTCCCTGGCGGTCCTACGCCACGATCAGACTCTGGAGAGCCGCATGAACATCGACAGCACCGTACTGGGCACACCCGCCGGCCCGCTGAGCATCCTCGCCGGCCCCGACGGTGACGTCCGGGCGGCCGGCTTCACCCCGGACCCGGCGGCGCTGCTGCCCCTGGTCCACCCGGCCCTGCGGGCGCCGCTGCGGGAGCGGGCCGACCTCGGCCCGGTCAGCGCGGCGGTCAACTCCTACCTGGACGGTGACCTCGCCGCCATCGACGCGGTGCCGGTCCGCCAACAGACCGGCGGTGCGTTCATGGCCCACGCCTGGCAGGTGCTGCGTGAGGTGCCGCCGGGCACCCCGGTCACCTACACCGGGTACGCCGCGCTGGCCGGTCGACCGCCTGCGGTGCGGGCCGCCGCGGCCGCCTGCGCCCGGAACGCGGCAGCCCTCTTCGTGCCCTGCCACCGGGTGCTCCGCACCGACGGGACGCTGGGCGGCTACCGCTGGGGGCTGGACGTGAAGAAGTGGCTCCTCGGTCATGAGCGGCGCTTGACAGCAAGCTGACAGGAGCATCGACGGCGGTAAGACGCTACCGTCTGGTAGTGCCTGTGGAGAGCGACGGCGACCCGGCCGCACGGGCCGCCGCGGGCACTCGCCCCGTGCACAACCTCTGGCGGCTGCGCCCCTACCTGCGCCCGTACGCCGCCGAGTTCGTCTGGCTGCTCGTCGCGGGGCTCGCCGGCACCGCAGCCGGGATCGCCGTCCCGCTCGTCGTGCAGCGGGTCGTGGACGGGCCGGTGGCCCGACACGAACCGGCCGGGCTGCTCCAGCTCGGTGGCCTCGCACTCTTGCTCGGTGTCGTCGAGGCGGTGCTCATCTTCATCCGCCGGTGGGTGCAGTCGTCCTCGGCGGTGGGCATGGAGGCGGCGCTGCGCGCCGACGTCTACGCCCACCTGCAACGGCTGCCGACGAGCTTCCACGACCGCTGGCAGTCCGGCCAGTTGCTCTCCCGGATCACCAGCGACCTCTCGGTGATCCGCCGGTTCCTCTCCTTCGGCGTGTTCTTCCTGGTGCTGAACCTGACCACGTACGTGGTCGTGGTGGTGCTGCTGATCAACCTGCACGCGGCGCTCGGGGTGCTCGTCGCGGCCAGCGCGGTGCCGCTGCTGCTGATCAGTCGCCGGTTCGGGCGGCACTACCACGCCGCGTCACGCCGCATGCAGGATCAGCAGGGCGACGTGGCGACCCTGGTCGAGGAGACCGCGCAGGGCCTGCGCACCATGAAGGCGTACGGGCGGGGGCCCGAACTGGCGGCCCGCTTCGCCGGCGCGGCCCGGCGGCTGCACGACACGGGCGTCGGCAAGGGACGGCTGCTGGCCAACACCTCGGCGCTGCTCGACCTGGTGCCAAACGTGACACTGGGCGTGGTGCTCGCGGCGGGGGCGGCCGCCGCCGCGCACGGCGCGCTCACCATCGGCGAGCTGGTCGCGTTCGTCAGCCTGCAACTGATGCTCATCTGGCCGGTGCAGTCACTGGGTTGGATCATCGCCAACGGTCAGGAGGCGGCCACCGCCGCCGACCGGATCCAGGAGGTGCTGGACACCCCACCCGAGATCGTGGATTCTCCCGGCGCGGTCGCCCTGCCCCGCGTCGCGGTGCACGGTCGACTGCGCTTCGAGCGGGTCGAGTTCAGCTACCCGGGCGCCACCACAGCGGTGCTGCGCGAGATCGACCTGAGCATCGAGCCGGGCGAGACGCTGGCCCTGGTCGGCGCCACCGGCTGCGGCAAGAGCACGCTGCTCTCCCTGGTGCCCCGGCTCAACGAGGTGACGGCGGGCCGGATCACCCTGGACGGGCACGACCTGCGGGAGCTGCGGTTGGCATCGCTGCGCCGGCTGGTCGGGGTGGCGTTCGAGGAGCCCACGCTCTTCTCCATGTCGGTGTGGGAGAACCTCACCCTGGGCCGCCCGGACGCCGATGACGACGAGGTCCGCGCGGCACTCGCGCTGGCCCAGGCCGACTTCGCGTACGACCTGCCCTGGGGGTTGGCCACCCGGGTGGGCGAGCAGGGGCTGTCCCTCTCCGGCGGGCAACGGCAACGACTCGCGCTGGCGCGGGCCGTGCTCGGCCGACCGGCCGTGCTGGTGCTCGACGACCCGCTCTCCGCGCTCGACGTGCACACCGAGGCGCTTGTCGAAGCGGCGTTGCGCCGGGTCCTGTGCGACAGCACCGCGCTGCTGGTGGTGCACCGGCCGTCGACGATCGCGCTCGCCGACCGGGTCGCCCTCCTCCAGGACGGGCGGATCACGGCGACCGGCCGGCACTCCGACCTGCTGGCCACCGTCCCGGCGTACCGGGCACTGCTCGCCGCCGAGCCGCCCGCCGGTCAGCCACCGGCGTCCGGCGCCAGCGGGCCGAGCCCGTCCCCTTCCGACGGGTGGGGGCTGGTGCGCTCGTGAGCGTGCCCAGGCAGGCCGACCCACCGCCCGAGGAGGAGCCCGAGCTCGCTCGATGGCGGGGCACCGCCACCGACCCGGAGGCCGACCGCAGTCGTGCCGAGGACACCAGCCCCGAAGCGGTGGCCCGGCTACGCCGGCTCAGCCGCGTCCTGCTCGGCGACCTGCTCCGCCCGCACCGGAGGCGACTCGCCACGGCGGTCGGCCTGCTGCTGACCCAGAACGCCGCAGCGATGGCCGGCCCGTATCTGGTCATGATCGGCATCGACCGGGCCATCCCGCCGTTGCGCGGGGGCGACGCCGGCCCGCTGATCACCGTCGCCGGGGCGTTCGCGGTGGCCTCGGTGACCGAGTACGCGGCTCGCCGCGCGTTCCTCACCCTGTCCGCCCGGATCGGCCAGGCCGTCCTGCTCGACCTGCGACAGCGGGTGTTCCGGCACTTCCTGCGACTGTCGGTGGGCTTCCACGAGCGGTACACGTCGGGCCGGATGGTCTCCCGGCTCACAAGCGACCTGGACTCGATCGCCGAGCTTGTCGACGGCGGGATCGACAGCCTGGTGCTGGCCGGGCTCTCGATCCTCTCGGTGGCCGCCATCCTGCTCTGGCTGGACCTGCCGCTCGCCGCCGTGACGCTGTTCGCCTTCCCGTTCCTGTTCTGGCTCTCCCGCTGGTTCGCCAGGTCGTCGGCGAGCGCGTACCGACGGACCAGGGACGCGGTGGCGCTTGTCATCGTGCACTTCGTCGAGTCGATGCGGGGCATCCGGGCGGTGCAGGCGTTCCGCCGGGAGCCCCGCAACCAACGGATCTTCGTGGCGCTCGGCGACGACTACCGACGGAGCAGCCTGCACGCGTTCCGGCTGATCGCCACGTATTCGCCCGCGATCAAGCTGATCGGCAACGTCACCGTGGCGGCGGTGCTCTGCTACGGCGGTTGGCGGGTGCTCGGCGGGCAGACCGAGATCGGTGTGCTCGCCGCGTTCCTGCTCTACCTGCGCCGCTTCTTCGAGCCGATGCAGGAGCTGAGCCAGTTCTACAACTCGTTGCAGTCGGCCACGGCGGCGCTGGAGAAGCTGGCCGGGGTCCTCGACGAACGGCCGACTGTCGCCGAACCGGCCCGGCCCACACCGCTGCCGACCGGGCCGGGCCGGGGCGAGTTGGTCTTCCGGGCCGTCGGCTTCGGCTACCGGTCCGACACCCCGATCCTGCGCGGGCTGGAGTTGACGGTGCCGGCCGGGCAGACGGTGGCACTGATCGGGCCGACCGGGGCGGGCAAGTCGACGATCGCCAAGCTGGTGGCCCGGTTCCACGACCCCGACACCGGCACCATCCGGTTGGACGGGGTCGACCTGCGCGACGTACGCGACGCCGACCTGCGTCGTGCGGTGGTGCTCGTGACACAGGAGAACCACCTGTTCAGTGGCACAGTCGCGGAGAACATCCGGTTCGGCCGCCCGGGGGCCGACGACACCGCCGTGCAGGCCGCCGCACGGGCGATCGGCGCTGACGACTTCATCACCGCACTGCCCGAGGGGTACGCCACCCAGGTGCACCGACGCGGCGGCCGGCTCTCCGCCGGGCAGCGGCAGCTTGTCGCGTTCGCCCGCGCGTTCCTGGCCGACCCGACGGTGCTCATCCTCGACGAGGCGACGTCGTCGCTCGACGTACCGACCGAACGTCTCGTGCAGCGGGCACTCGGCACCATCCTGCGCGACCGCACCGCACTTGTCATCGCGCATCGTCTCTCCACGGTGGAGACGGCCGACCGGGTGCTCGTCCTCGACGGCGGAGAGGTCGTCGAGGACGGCCCGCCCGCCGAGCTTGCCGAGGCCGACGGCCGGTACGCCGCCCTGCACCGCCAGTGGCGCGACTCGCTGATCTAGGGCCGGCGTCGACGGCCCCGCCGCCGGTGTGTTCGGCAGCAACTACGTCGCCCCGCACCGGGGAGGTGCCTACGATCGCAGCATGACCGATACGGCGAGGACGGCCCGTGCCGGCGTTCCCGAGCGTCCGACCCTGGACGGGCTCGAGGAGAGCTGGGCACGCCGCTGGCAGGAGGAAGGCACGTACGCGTTCGACCGCTCGAAGGAGCGCAAGGACGTGTACGCGATCGACACCCCGCCGCCGACCGTATCGGGCGAGTTGCACATGGGGCACGTCTTCTCGTACACCCACACCGACACCACCGCGCGGTACCAGCGGATGCGCGGAAAGGCCGTCTTCTACCCGATGGGCTGGGACGACAACGGCCTGCCCACCGAGCGTCGGGCGCAGAACGTGTACGGGGTGCGCTGCGATCCGGCACTGCCGTACGACCCGGTGTGGCGGCCACCGGCTGCGCCTGTCGACGACTCGGCCCGCCGCGACCCCACCCCGATCTCCCGGCGCAACTTCATCGAGCTGTGCGAACGACTGACGGTCACCGACGAGCAGGTCTTCGAGGCCCTGTGGCGGCGGCTCGGGCTCTCGGTGGACTGGTCCCTGACGTACACGACGATCGGCCGGTTCGCGCGGACCACGAGCCAACGGGCGTTCGTCCGCAACCTGCGCCGCGGTGAGGCGTACCAGTCGGAGGCCCCGACGCTCTGGGACGTCGGCTTCGCCACCGCTGTCGCCCAGGCGGAGTTGGAGGACCGGGAGCGCCCCGGCGCGTACCACCGGCTGCGGTTCACCGCGGCCGACGGTCGTGAGGTGCTCATCGACACCACCCGGCCCGAGCTGCTGCCGGCCTGCGTGGCGCTTGTCTGCCACCCCGACGACGAGCGGTACGCCGATCTGGTGGGCGGCACGGTGCGCAGCCCGCTGTTCGACGTCGAGGTGCCGGTGTACGCCCACCCACTCGCCGAACCGGGCAAGGGCACCGGCGTCGCGATGGTCTGCACGTTCGGTGACCTGACCGACGTGACGTGGTGGCGTGAGCTGGGGTTGGACACCCGGGTGGTGATCGGCCGGGACGGTCGGCTGCTGCCCGAGCCGCCGCACGGGGTGCCGGCGCAGCCGTACGCGGCGCTGGCCGGGCAGAGCGTCAACGGCGCCCGGCGGGAGATCGTCGGGATGCTTGCCGACGCCGGTGACCTCATCGGCGAGCCGCGTCCGATCACCCACCCGGTGAAGTTCTACGAACGCGGCGACCGGCCACTGGAGATCGTCTCGACTCGACAGTGGTATCTGCGCAACGGCGGCCGGGACGAGGCGCTGCGGGCCACGCTGCTGGCCCGGGGCGCAGAGCTGCACTGGGTGCCGGCGCACATGAAACACCGCTACGACAACTGGGTGGGCGGCCTGAACGGGGACTGGCTGGTCAGCCGCCAACGGTTCTTCGGGGTGCCGGTGCCGGTGTGGTACCGGCTCGACGACACTGGCGAGCCGGACTGGTCCCACCCTCTCACGCCGGACGAGTCCGCGCTGCCGGTCGACCCATCAAGTGACCCGGCGCCCGGTTACGACGAGTCGCAGCGCGGCCAGCCGGGCGGTTTCAGCGGTGACCCGGACGTGCTGGACACCTGGGCCACGTCCTCGCTGACCCCACAGATCGTCGGTGGCTGGGAGACCGACCCGGACCTGTTCGCCCGGGTCTTCCCGATGGACCTCCGGCCGCAGGGCCAGGAGATCATCCGGACCTGGCTCTTCGACAGCGTGGTCCGTTCGCACTTCGAGCACGGGGTGCTGCCCTGGCGGGACACCGTGCTCTCGGGCTGGATCCTCGACCCCGACCACAAGAAGATGGCCAAGTCCAAGGGGAACGTCGTCACCCCACTGGCCCTGCTGGAGCAGCACGGCTCGGACGCCGTGCGGTACTGGGCGGCCAGCGGCAAGCCCGGCATGGACCTGGCCTTCGACCCGGCGCAGATCAAGGTCGGCCGGCGACTGGCCACCAAGCTGCTCAACGCGTCCAAGTTCGCGCTCGGGTTGGGCGCGGCGGACGCCCTGCGCGCCCCGACGACCACACCACTGGACCGGGCCATGCTCGCCGAGCTGGCCACCGTGGTCACCGCGGCGAGCACCGCCTTCGACTCGTACGACCACACGGCGGCGTTGCAGGTGACCGAGGCGTTCTTCTGGCGGTTCTGCGACGACTACATCGAGCTGGTCAAGGAGCGGGCGTACGGCACTGGCCCGGGAGCCGACTCGGCACGGGCGGCGCTGGCCTCGGCGCTCTCGGTGCAGCTGCGGTTGTTCGCCCCGGTGCTGCCGTACGTGACCGAGGAGGTCTGGTCGTGGTGGCGGTACGGCTCGGTGCACCGGGCGCCGTGGCCGACCACCTACGAGGTGGCCCGGACGATCGAGGGGTCGGGTGAGCCGGCGTTGCTGCGGCTCGCCGGTGACGCGTTGAGCCAGGTGCGACGGGCCAAGTCGGAGCGGAAGCTGTCGATGAAGGCGGAGGTGCCGTTGGCGGAGGCGCTCGGCCCGGCGGCGTTGTTGGAGCAGCTCAGCCTGATCGCCGACGACCTACGGGCGGCAGGGCGGATCAGCAAACTCGACCTGCTTCCGGACCGTACCCCGGAGCTCGTCATCGCCTGCGCCTTCTGACCGGTGTCCGCCGCCGCCCGCTCGGGCGGCGGCGGCCCGGCGGGCTCACCAGCCGCGCAGGAAGCGCAGCCCGAGCAGGAACGCGACCACGGCGGGCCCCACCAGCAGGGTGATCGCCTGGAGGCGGTACGGCATCCGGTGTCGGGTCAGCTCCCCCGCGTTGCCGAGCACGATGGCCCCGGCCAGCATCAGGAACGCGCCCCACCACCCGGTCTTCGGGTCGATCAGGCCCACCCGGATCAGTTGCAGGGTCACACCCAGCAGCGCACCGGTCAGCGCGAGCAGCGCCACCGCCCGGTGCAGGCCGCGCGCCAGTGGGTGGGCCGCCCGCCAGCCGTAGGTGCCGGCGACCGCCAGGCAGGGCAGCACCACCATGAGTGGCCAACCCCGCCCCATCACGCCGAACATCAGCAGCGCCCCGACCGCGAAGACGATCGTGCCGACACAGGCGAGCATGTACCCGGCGAAGGCCCGGCCACCGCCACGGATCAGCAACGGCCCGCCGCTGGCCGCGATCAACGCGGCCGGGATCAGGATGAACACCGCCCACCAGTGGAACTGGCCGCTGCCCTGGGCCGCGGTGGCGACCGTGGC
Organism: Micromonospora sp. NPDC003944; assembly: GCF_053605225.1. Taxonomy (NCBI): domain Bacteria; kingdom Bacillati; phylum Actinomycetota; class Actinomycetes; order Micromonosporales; family Micromonosporaceae; genus Micromonospora; species Micromonospora sp. NPDC003944. The sequence goes on along the minus strand of NZ_JBSGIV010000037.1, from coordinate 45,092 downwards.
ACAGGCCAGCCCGGCGACGGCCAGGCTGGTCAGCCAGGGCCGGCTGCTCCGGGAGTACGGCTCAGCCAACGACGTCAGCTCCGCTTCGACGCTCACGCCCACAAGCCTGGCCCGGGGTGGCCGGCCCGGTCCATCCGGCCAGCCCTACCGCAGCGCGGGGGCTGGCCGGAAGAGCAGCTCGCACCGCTGTCAGCTCGTCTCGCCGGCCACGCTGAACGAGCGCAGGCGGTCGATGGCGAGCACGGTGAAGCCGACGCTCACCAGCGCGGTCATCACCGACGCCACCGGCACCGACACGCTGGTCTCCAGCAGCCCGGTGGGGGCGATCCGGTCGGCGAGGGCGATCACGTACTGCTGGATGGAGAGCACCTTGGTGCCGCTGACGAAGTTGCCGAGCAGCCCCTCCCAGATCAGCACGTAGACCAGGCCGAGCAGCACCGGCCGCCTGGTGACCAGGCTGAGCGCGAGGAACAACGCCGAGTACGCGAGCGCGCCGAGCGCCCCCGCGACGGCCAGGCCCAGACCGAGGCGTACCGAGTCGGCGAGCACGCCCGCGACGTAGAGCGGCACCGCGACGGTGGCCGCGGTGACCCCGGCGGACACCCCGAGTTTCGGCAGCACGATCTGCCAGCGCGGTAGGGGCTTGGTCAGGATGTGCACCACGGTGCCGTCGTCGATCTCGGCGCCAAGCACGCCGGTGCCGATGATCAGTGCGACCACCGGAAGCACGACCGCCAGCCCGAGGCCGACAAGCACCGGCGGCCCCCACTCGCCCGGGTCCACCCCCAGCGACCGGCAGAGCACGGCCAGCCCGAGCAGCACCAACGGCAGCGGTAGCAGCAGCAGGAACCGACGTCGGCCGAACAACCCGCGCGCGGTGATCCAGGTAATCGTCGACATTTATGCCTCCACCAGGTAGGAGAAGACGCTCTCCAGGGACTCGTCGGACGGCACCAGCTGGCGCACCCGGATGCCCTTGTCCAGCGCGATCCGGGGTAGCGCCCGGGTGAACGCGCCGTAGTCGCCGGCCCGGACGGTCAGGCCGGTCGGGTCCAGCTCGACCCCGCTCACCGACGCCTCGGCGATCAGCGCGACGGCCAGTGCCCGGTCGTCGGTGGAGCGCACCGCGAAGACGTGCGGTCGGTTCGTCATCAACCGGCGGATGGTCCGGAAGTCGCCGGAGGCGGCCAGCCGGCCCGCCACCATCACCTGCACCGTCCCGGAGACCTGCTCGACCTCCTCCAGGATGTGCGAGCTGAACAGGATGGTCCGGCCGGCGTCACCAAGGCTGTGCAGCAGATCCATCATGTGCAGCCGCTGGCGCGGGTCCATGCCGTTGAACGGCTCGTCGAGCAGCAGCACCTGCGGGTCGTGCACCAACGCCGCGGCCACCCGGGCGCGCTGGCGCATGCCCTTGGAGTACGTGCCGATCCGTCGGTCCTGCGCCGACTCCAACTCCACCAGGTCGATCGCCCGTCGGGCCGCGGCTGCCGGATCGGGCAGCCGGTGCAGCTTCGCGCTGGCGAGCACGAACTCGTACGCGGTCAGGAAGCCCTGCACCGCCTCCCGTTCGCTGACCAGGCCCAGCCGCCGGTAGACGTCGGGGTTGCGCCAGGTCGGCTCGTCGTCGAGGGTGACCGTGCCCCGCGACGGGGCGAGGAACCCGGCCATCATGTGCAGCAGCGTGGTCTTGCCGGCGCCGTTCGGGCCGAGCAACCCGGTCACGCCCGGCCCCAGGCCCATGCTGATGTCGTTGACCGCGACCACGTTGCCGTACCACCGGGACACTCCGGTCAGGCTCAGCGTGCTCATCAGGAGGCGACCTTCCGGTAACGGGCCAGCAGGAGGGCGGTCGCGCCGGCGACCAACAGCACCGCGGCCACGGCGTAGACCGGGCCGAACCCGCCGATCATCATCTCGCCCGGATCGCCCTCGACCAGCAGGTCACCAAGCGACCAGATGCCCACCCCCTGCACCAGCGTGGAGGGTGAGGCGAGCCCGGCCAACTCGTTTGCGGAGCGCGACGGCAGGATGCTCAACACACCCACGATCGGGGTGGTCATCAGGAACACCGCGACCACCCCACCGGCGGCGAAGGCGCGCTTGCCGGTCAGCGACGCGACGAGCAGGCCGACCGAGGCGAAGACCACCGCCCAGAGCCCGGCGTAGAGCAGGCCGGGCAGCAGGTCGAGCAGTTCGTTCCACACCCCGCGCATGCCCTGCTTGGTGGTGAACGCCGCGCCCAGGAACATCAACAGCTGGGGCCCGCCGAGCAGCAGCCAGAGCGCGGTGACCAGAGCCAGCAGCTTGGCCAACGCGTAGTCGGAGCGCGGCAGCGGCCGGGAGAAGTACAGCGGAAGCACGCCGCTGCGCAGGTCCCGGGAGACCAGCTCCGGGGCGACGACCGCGACGAAGAAGATGACCAACCAGCTCATCGCGTCGGCGAACTGGGCGTACGTGGCGACCGGCTCGCCGATCTGGCTGCGTATCGCGGCCAGGGCGACCGCGACCAGGCTGACGATGCCGACCACCAGCCACGGGAAGATCTTGGCTTTGGCGCTGCGCCCGAACCCGAACGCGGTGCGCAGACCATGGCCGTAGAGCGCGCCGAAGACCTGCCGACGACCCAGCCTGGGCCCCTCGTAGCGCTGGTAGCCGATGTCGTGGATGACGCCTGTCGGCGTGGGGCGCACAGCGGCGGTGGACGACTCAGGCATGGGTGAGCTCCCTCGTGGCGAAGAGTTCGGCCACCCGGTGCCGGCGCTGGTCCAGTCGGTGCAGTGGCAGGTCCAGTTCGGCGACCGCGCCGAGGATCAGGTCGTACGTGCCGTCGTCGGCGAGCGGCACGAGGAGCAGTCGTCCGTCCCGGGCCACCGGCAGGTTCAGCTCGGCGAGTCGGGCGGCGAGTTCCTCGGTGCCCTCGCTGACCTCCACGGCGAGCACGTCGGTGGCCGTGGTCATCGCGGAGATGTTGTCGGCGCGCAGCAACCGGCCGCCGTCGATGGCGATCAGCGTGTCGCAGATCCGCTCGACCTCGCCGAGCAGGTGCGAGCAGACCAGCACGGAGATGCCGAACTCGGTGCCGATCCGGTGTACGAGGGCCAGCATGGCGTCGCGGCCCGCCGGGTCCAGGCCGTTCGTCGGCTCGTCCAGCAGCAGCAGGTCGGGGTCGTGCACGAGCGCCTGAGCCAGCTTCACGCGCTGCTTCATGCCCGTCGAGTAGCCGCCGACCGGGCGATAGCGCTCCTCGTAGAGCCCGACGTGTCGCAGGGCCTCCGAGGCCCGCTCCCGAGCCGCGGTGCGGGGCAGGCCGCTCATCCGGCCGAGGTGGGTGACCAGCTCGGCGGCGGACAGGTCCGGCGGGAGACAGTCGTGCTCCGGCATGTAGCCGACCCGGGCACGGACGGCAGCCGGGTCCGTGGTCGGGTCGATGCCGAGCACCGAGACCTGGCCACTTGTCGGTGCGATCAGGCCGAGCAGGATCTTGATCAACGTGGATTTGCCGGCGCCGTTCGCGCCCACCAGGCCGATGATCCCGGGCTCGACGGCGACGGTGAGGTCGGCCAACGCGGTGACCCGACCTCCGTACGTCTTGGTGAGCGACTGGGTCGCGATCAGTGTCACGCGCCAAGCGTAGGGAGTCGATGCCCAGCATGGACACCGGCGCGCCCCCGGCGCTCCCCTGATCCTTTCGCAGGCGGACCCCTAAGGTCCCGACGGGGAGGCTCGCGACGTTTCCGCCGGTCCCGCGTTCGGCCGGACCCCGCCTTGGAAAAGAGGTATCCGGGGTGACACCATTCACCTCCCGTTCACCGGGCATCGACAGCCCGGTGGCCGACCGACGACGTGGGAGGGGTCCTGATAGCCAAGGTGAGCGTCCCCAAGGTCAGCGTCGTGGTGCCGGCGTACAACTGCGGCACGCACATCGAGAAGCTCATCGACTCGTTGCTGCGCCAGTCACTGCCTGCGGACGAGTTCGAAGCGATCTTCGTCGACGACGGTTCGACCGACGACACGGCCGAGCGACTGGACCGGTTGGCCGCCGAGCACCCGCACATCAGGGTGCTGCACATCGAGAACTCGGGCTGGCCGTCGCGCCCACGTAACCTCGGCATCGAGCACGCCCACGGCGAGTACGTCTTCTTCGCCGACGACGACGACTGGTTCGCCGTCGAGGCGCTGGAGCGGCTGTACGACTGCGCGAAGGCGAACGACGCGGACATCGTGGTCGGGAAGATGGCCGGTTACGGGCGCCCCGTGCCGCGCGAGCTGTTCCGGAAGAACCGCTTCGACGCCACCCTGGGCAACTCCCCCCTGATCGACAGCCTGACCTGTCACAAGCTGTTCCGGCGGTCCTTCCTGAACGAGCACGGCCTGCGGTTCCCGGAGGGCGGCAAGCGGCGTCTGGAGGACCACTCGCTCGTCGTGCGGGCCTACTTCCTGTCCCGGCGCACCTCCGTGTTGTCCGACTACACCTGCTACCACCACGTCCACCGGGGCGACGCGCGCAACGTCACCGCGGGCCAACTGGACCCGGCGAGCTACTTCGCCAGCGTGCGGGAGGCGCTGGACGTCGTTGACGCCAACACCGAGCCGGGTCCACTGCGGGACCGGCTGCACCGGCGCTGGCTGCGCAACGAGATGCTCAGCCGGCTGCGGGGCAAGCGGCTGCTTGACGCACCCGAGCCGTGGCTGGACCAGGTCGCACTGGAGACCCAGAAGATCATCCAGGACCGCTTCGCCCCCGGTGTCGCCGGCGGTCTGCCGCCCCTGCTCCGAGCCGTGGCGTACCTGGCGGAGCGGGGTCGCGTCGCCGACCTGCGCAGGCTCGCCCGCTGGGAGGCGGGCATCGCCGCACACGGCACTGTCGACGATCTCCGGCGCGCCGACCACGCCGTCACGGTGACCGTCGCCGCCGAGCTGCGCTCCGCGAACGAGCCGGTCGGCTTCCGCGCCGACGGTGACCGCGACGTGCTGATGCTCCCGATGGAGGAGATCGCCCCCGAGGTGCTTGACGCCACCGCGCAGGTGCGCAAGGCCCGGCTGGACCTGGTCGCCCGGCACCGGGAGACCGGCGACGAGATCTTCCTGCCGATGACCTTCCAGACCGAGCGGATCACCGGTACGACCGGAGCGGAGACCGTGCACCTGGTGCACCGGACCACCGCCACGATCGACTTCGCCGCCCTCAACGGCGGCCGGACCAGGGGCAGTTGGCTGCTCAAGGCCCGGATCACAAACGTGGGTTGGACCGAGGACGCGCGACTGCCGCTGGTGTTCATCTGCCGGGCGGACGGCTCACGACCTCGGATCCGCGACGAGCGGAAGGTGTGGAACCGGGTGCGGTCGGCGGTAGGCCGGCGGATCAAGCGCTGATCCGCCCGCGTGGGTCGTGGAGTGGCGCCCTCGACCGATCGGCGGTCGGCTGCGAAACTGTGTGCCGGTCAGCGAGTGGGGGGTGTGGATGAGCAACGGCTGGGTGCTGCCCGACGAGGTGCTGCGGGACGCACCGGCGTACACGCCACGTCCTGGTGAGCTCGCTGATCTCGAGCTGCTGCTGACCGGTGCGTACGCCCCACTGACCGGTTTCATGACCCGGGCCGACCTGGTCTCGGTGAGCCGCCGCGGCCGGCTGGCCGACGGCACACCGTGGCAGGTCGCGGTCGTCCTGCAGGTGCCGGCATCGCTGGCGCAGAGCTTCGATCCGCGCGATCCGGCCCGCCGGGCGCTCGTGCTGACCGACGGGGAGGGCGCGCCGGCGGCCGCCCTGGACGTGGCCGACGTCTGGCCGGTGCGCGAGGGCGTGGCCGGGGTGGGCGGCCAGGTCCGCCGACTTGGCGACGGTGGGCACGGTCCGTTCCAGCGACTGCGCCGTAACCCGGAGGAGGTTCGCGCGCTGCTGCCCCCGGGCCGGGTGCTCGGCGTGATCGCCGATCGTCCGCTGCATCGTCCGCAGCTCGCCCAGATCGCCCATGCCGCCCGCACCCTGGCCGCACACCTACTCGTGATGATCCCGGTCGGTGAGGGCGGCGCCGACGGGCTTCCGCCGGAGGCGCTGGTCCGTACGATCTTCGCCGCACGGGACCGGATGCCGCCCGCCACCCTCGTCGCGGTGCCGCTGTCGCACCGACGCGAGGAGATCAGTGACGCGCTGCTGCGCGCCCGGGTCTCCGCCGCGTACGGGGTCACCCACCTGCTCTCCACCGGGGAGATGCTCTCCGGCGCCGGGCTGCGGGTGCTGGTGCCCCGGGAGCTCGCGTACGACAACCGGGACGGGCAGTGGCGTTGGCGGGAGGACATCCCACCGCGCAACCGCCGCCTCGCACTGACCCAGCCGGAGATCGACGACCTGCTCGACCGGGGCTTCCCGCTGCCGGAGTGGCACACCCCGCCCGCCGTGGCGCGGGAGCTGGCCCGGGCCCGGCCGCCGCGTCGCCAGCGCGGGCTGGTGGTCTTCCTGACCGGCCTCTCCGGCTCCGGCAAGTCGACGATCGCCAGGGGGCTTGCGGACGCCTTACGGGAGAGCGGCGACCGCACGGTGACCCTGCTCGACGGCGACGTGGTGCGTCGGGAGCTCTCCGCCGGGCTGGGCTTCAGCAAGGCCGACCGGGATCTCAACGTCCGGCGGATCGGCTGGGTGGCCGCCGAGATCGCCCGGCACCGGGGGGTGGGCATCTGCTGCCCGATCGCCCCGTACGCGGCGGCCCGCGCCACCGCGCGGGAGATGGCCCTCGCCGCCGGGGCGGGTTTCGTGCTCGTGCACGTGGCCACCCCGCTCGAGGTGTGCGAGCAGCGGGACCGCAAGGGCCTGTACGCGCGGGCGCGGGCTGGCCTGCTCACCGGGATGACCGGCATCGACGACCCGTACGAGGAGCCGACCGACGCCGATCTGGTGCTGGACACCACCGACCTGAGCGTGGCGGACGCGGTGCAGGCCGTGCTGCACCAGCTGACCGAGACCGGCTGGGTGGAGTTGAAGATCGCGTCCGCCTGAGGCGTCGCCGTACCCGTTCCTTTCACCGCTGACGGCTACGCGATAGTGTTCGTCTTTGTTGGAACACGTTTGACCGCGTGAGGGTACGTGGACCCCGGGGAGGCATGGCGGATGCTCGCTCAGCAGCGGCAGGCGGCCATCCTGGCGCGGGTCCGCTCGGCCGGCGGCGTCCGGGTCAGCGAGTTGGCCGGCGAGTTCGGCGTGTCCGACATGACCATCCGGCGCGACCTGGATGCCCTGCACGAGCGCGGCCTGCTGGCCAAGGTGCACGGCGGTGCCACCACCACCGGGCCGAGTTCGACCGACGAGCCGGGCTTCCACGCCAAGTCGGTCCGCCAACTGCCGGAGAAGGCCGCCATCGCCGACCGGGCGGCCCAGCTGGTCCGGCCGGGAGCGGCCGTCGCGCTCTCCGCCGGCACCACCACGGCCGAGCTGGCCCGCCGGCTTGTCGACGTGCCCGAGCTGACCGTCGTGACCAACTCGCTGCCGGTCGCCGAGATCTTGCACTCCGCCGGCCGCCCGGACCAGACGGTGGTGCTCACCGGTGGCGTACGCACACCGTCGGACGCGCTTGTCGGGCCACTCGCGGTCGGGGCCGTCCGGTCACTGCACCTGGACCTGCTCTTCCTGGGCGTCCACGGCATCACCGAGCGGGCCGGCTTCACCACCCCCAACCTCATGGAGGCGGAGACCGACCGCGCGCTCGTCGCCGCGGCGGACCAACTGGTGGTGCTCGCCGACCACACCAAGTGGGGCACGGTCGGCATCTCCTCGATCGTCGAGTTGACGGCGGCCCACGTACTGGTCAGCGACGACCTGTTGCCCCCGCCCGCACGACGGGTACTCGGCGAGCAGGTGGGCGAACTGATCATGGTGAAGGCGACAAGGGGCGGGCCGCGTGACGCGCACGCCGACAACTGAGGGGACGGCGCCGTGAAGCGCACCGCGATCGACCTGTCCGACGGCCGGGAGCTGATCTACTTCGACGAGCGCGACGACGCGGTCCGCGACCAGCCGGACCGACGGACCCTGCCACCACCTCCCCCCGCATCCCAACTGCGCTACGACCCGCTGACCGACGAGTGGGTGGCGGTCGCCGTGCACCGGCAGACCCGCACCTTCCTCCCGCCGGCGAACGAGTGCCCGCTCGACCCGTCGGTGGGCGACCGGCTGACCGAGATCCCGGCGCCCGACTACGACGTGGTGGTCTTCGAGAACCGATTTCCGTCGCTGAGCGGTCGGGTGGCCGAGGAGCCCGGGGAGATCACCCCGTTCACGCCGGTCCGGCCGGGCGTCGGCCGCTGCGAGGTGGTCTGCTTCACGTCCGATCACAACGCCTCCTTCGCCAGCCTGCCTCCGCGCCGGGTCCGCACCGTGCTGGACGCGCTCGCCGACCGCACCGAGGTGCTCGGCGCGCTGCCCGGCGTCGAGCAGATCTTCTGCTTCGAGAACCGGGGCGTCGAGATCGGTGTCACGCTGCACCACCCGCACGGGCAGATCTACGCGTACCCCTTCGTGACGCCGCGCACCCGCGCGCTGCTGGCCGCGGCGCGCCGGCACGCCGAGCGGACCGGCGGGGGCAACCTGTACGCGGACGTGCTGGCCGCCGAGCGCAGTGCCGGTGCGCGGGTGGTCACCGAGAACGAACACTGGACGGCGTTCGTGCCGGCGGCCGCGCGCTGGCCGTTCGAGGTGCACGTCGCGCCGCGCCGCGTGGTGCCGGACATCCCGGCGCTCGGCGACAGCGAACGGGACGCCTTCGGCCCGCTCTACCTGGACCTGCTGCGCCGCTTCGACGGCCTCTTCGACATGCCGATGCCGTACATCTCGGCCTGGCACCAAGCCCCCGTGCGGGTCGACCGCGAGTTGGGCCACCTGCACCTGCAGCTGTTCAGCATCCGGCGGGCCGCCGACAAGTTGAAGTACCTTGCGGGCTCCGAGTCCGGGATGGGCGTCTTCATCAACGACATCGCCCCGGAACGTGCCGCCGAGCTGCTCCGCGCCGCCTGAGCGGCCCCGCATCGTCCGGGGAACAGGGCGCGGGGGGCCCGGGACAGGGCCCCCCGCAGGGAAGGGACGGCTGGCTGTGCACGGCACAGCCGGGAAGGCTGGCTGATCGGCGCACGGGTGCCGCTGGTCGACCGTGGTCAACCTTCCTGGACGCGACTGACATCTCGTCCATCCTGGTCAACGAGGCGCGCCGGGCGCAGTGACGCCGACCGGCGCGGCGCAGCCGGACACGCCGAAGCCCGCCGGCAGGGTGGCCGGCGGGCTCCGATGATGTGGTACGCCTGGATCAGGCGGCGAGCTTACGGGCCAGGTTCTCGTCGAGCGCGTTCATGAACTCGTCGGTGCTCAGCCACGGGGCGTCGCGCGAGATGAGCAGCGCCAGGTCCTTGGTCATCTGGCCACCCTCGACGGTGTCGACGATGACCCGCTCCAGGGTGTTGGCGAACTCGGTGACCGCCGGGGTGCCGTCCAGCTTGCCCCGGTGGGCCAGGCCCCGGGTCCAGGCGTAGATCGACGCGATCGGGTTGGTCGAGGTCTTCTCGCCCTTCTGGTACTGCCGGTAGTGCCGGGTGACGGTGCCGTGCGCGGCCTCGGCCTCGACGGTCCGGCCGTCCGGGGAGAGCAGCACCGAGGTCATCAGACCCAGCGAGCCGAAGCCCTGCGCGACAGTGTCGGACTGCACGTCACCGTCGTAGTTCTTGCAGGCCCAGACGTAGCCACCCTCCCACTTGAGCGCGGCGGCGACCATGTCGTCGATGAGCCGGTGCTCGTAGGTGAGACCCGCGGCGTCGAACTCGGCCTTGAACTCCGCCTCGAACACCTCGGCGAAGATGTCCTTGAACCGGCCGTCGTACGCCTTGAGGATGGTGTTCTTGGTCGACATGTAGACCGGGTAGTTGCGGTCCAGGCCGTACCGGAACGACGCCCGGGCGAAGTCCCGGATCGACTCGTCGTAGTTGTACATGCCCATGGCGATGCCGCCGCCGGGGAAGTTGGCGACCTCCATCTCCATCGGCGCGCCGCCGTCGGCCGGGGTGTAGGTGATGGTCACCGTGCCCGGGCCGGGGACGACGAAGTCGGTGGCCTTGTACTGGTCACCGTGGGCGTGCCGGCCGATGATGATCGGCTTGGTCCAGCCGGGGACCAGCCGCGGCACGTTGGACATGATGATCGGCTCACGGAAGACGACGCCGCCGAGGATGTTGCGGATGGTGCCGTTCGGCGACCGCCACATCTTCTTCAGGCCGAACTCCTCGACCCGGGCCTCGTCCGGGGTGATGGTCGCGCACTTGACGCCGACGCCGTGCTCCTTGATGGCGTTTGCGGCGTCGATGGTGACCTGGTCGTCGGTCTCGTCGCGGTACTGGATCGACAGGTCGTAGTAGTGCAGGTCGACGTCGAGGTAGGGCAGGATCAGCTGCTCCCGGATCTGCTTCCAGATGATCCGGGTCATCTCGTCGCCGTCGAGTTCTACGACCGGGTTGTTTACCTTGATCTTCGCCATCGGCCGGCGCTCCTCTCGGGGGACACGTGCTCAAGCAGTACGAGCGTACTGCAATTGGCCCGGCAGCCCCCAGCCGGCCTCGACCAGCCGGCAGAACTGGGCTGCGCGGAACAGGAATGCCCTGGAATCATCGTCCGATGCCACTGAACCGCACCCTCGGGTCTATCACGATCACCGCGCTCACCGACGGTGAGGGTGCCTTCTTCCAGCCCCGCGCGGAGGCGTTTCCGCAGGCCACAGCGTTCCAATGGGCCGAGGCCGACAGGCGCGACCCCGACTCGGTGACCGCCGACGGGCAGTGGTGGCTACCCTTCCGCAGCTTCGCGATCCGCGCGGGCGACGGGCCGGTCACCCTCGTCGACGCCGGGATCGGCCCAACCGACGCCCCCGCCGCCAGTTGGGCGCCGGTCCCCGGCCGGCTGCCCGCCGAGTTGGCCGCCGCCGGCATCGACCCGGCCGACGTCGACACCGTCGTCCTGACGCACCTGCACAGCGACCACATCGGCTGGGCGGTCACCGGCACACCCGGGCAGCCGTACTTCCCGAACGCGAGCTACCTGATCCAGCGCACCGAACTCGACGCGGCGGAGACGCTCAACCCCGGGCTACCGGCCGGCCTCGTCGCACCCTTGCGCGCCGCCGGCCAGCTCCGGGCGGTCGACGGCGAGACCACCCTCACCCCGGCGGTACGTCTGCTGCCCACTCCCGGCCACACCCCCGGTCACCAGTCGGTGCTCCTGACCTCTGCCGACGAACGGGTGCTCTTCACCGGGGACCTGCTGGTGCACATGGTGCAGCTGGTCGACCCCGACCTGGCGTACGCCCACGAGGAAGACCCGGACGAAGCCCGCCGCTCCCGCCTGACCACCCTCCACACCCACACCCCCACCCCCTACCCTTTGACCCCACCGGGCGCCCCCGTACCGCCAGCACCGGGTGATCAAGAGGTTTGCGTCACCGAGGCCGCGATTCCTGACGCAAACCTCTTGATCACCGGGGACGGGCGCCCGGGGACGGGCGCCCGGGGGTGGGGTGGGGGTGGGGACGGCGAAGGGCCCGCCGGGTTGGTTGGCGGGCCCTTCGGGTGGTCTGGTTCGGGGAACTACATGCTGGAGATGTCGCCCTGCTTGGCGCGGACGGCTTCGGCAGCCTCCAGGAGGCTGGCGCGCTCGTCGGCGTCCAGGTCGGTCTCGACGACCCGCTTGACGCCCTCGGCGCCGATCTCGGCCTCGACACCCAGGTAGACACCGGAGATGCCGTACTCACCGTCGACCCAGGCGCAGACCGGCATGACGTCGCCGGAGTCCTCCGCGACGGCCTTCGCCATCCGGGCTGCGGCTGCCGACGGGGCGTAGTACGCCGAGCCGGTCTTGAGCAGCGCGACCACCTCGGCGCCACCGTTGCGGGTCTTGACGACCAGCTCCTCGATCTGCTCGGCCGGCATCGCGTCGCGCAGGGGCTTGCCGTTGACGGTGCTCTTCGACGGCACCGGGACCATGGTGTCGCCGTGCGAGCCGAGGGTCAGCGTGCGTACGGAGGCCACCGGCACGTTCAGCGCCTCGGCGACGAAGTTGCTGAACCGGGCGGTGTCGAGCATGCCGGCCTGACCTAGCACCCGGTTCTTCGGGAACTGGGTGGCGAGCTGGGCCAGCGCGGTCATCTCGTCGAGCGGGTTGGAGACCACGATGACGACGGCGTTGGGGGCGTACTTGGCGACGTTCTCGGCGACCTGACGGACGATCTTGGCGTTGGTCTCCAGCAGGTCCATCCGGCTCATGCCGGGCTTCCGCGGCAGACCAGCGGTGATCACGACGACGTCGGAGCCCTCGATGCTCTCGTAGCCCTCACCGTTGGGGCCGGTCGTCACGCCGACGACCTTGGTCTCGAAGCCCTCGATGGCCCGGGACTGGTTGAGGTCGAGCGCGAGGCCCGCGGGCTTGCCCTCCACGATGTCGGTGATCACTACGGTGTCGAAGACGTCGTACTCGGCCAGGCGCTGTGCGGTGGTGGAGCCGTAGAAGCCAGCCCCGACGACAGTGACCTTCTTACCCATGGTCGTCCCACTCCCTGATACCAGTCGGTTTTCCGGACCGTATCAGTCATCCTGGCACCGAACAGGCCAGGGGCGGCGGGGATCGCCGGGATGGGGCGAACGTCACCGGCGTCACCGGCGGGCGGATCAGCCGCGCTCGGCGCGCTCCACGACGTTGCTGAGCAGCATGGCCCGGGTCATCGGGCCGACACCTCCGGGCATGGGGACCAGCGCGCCGGCAGTCTCGGCCACCTCCGGGTCCACGTCGCCGGTGTAGCGACCCTTGCCGTCCGCGCCGATCACGCGGGTGATGCCGACGTCCACCACCACCGCGCCAGGGTTGATCATGTCGGCGGTGAGCAGACCCGGTACGCCGGCAGCGACGATCACGATGTCGGCGGCACGGGTGTGCGAGGCGAGGTCGAGGGTGCCGGTGTGGCACAGGGTGACAGTGGCGTTCTCGCTGCGCCTGGTGAGCAGCAGGCCGAGCGGTCGGCCGACGGTGTTGCCTCGACCGACCACCGCGACGGTAGCGCCGCGCAGCGCCACGTCGTGCCGGCGGAGCAGCTCGACGATGCCGCGCGGGGTGCAGGGCAGCGGGCCGTCGTAGCCGAGCACGAGCCGACCCAGGTTGACCGGGTGCAGGCCGTCGGCGTCCTTGTCCGGGTCGATCAACTCCAGCACCCGCTGGGTGTCGAGGTGGGCCGGCAGCGGGAGTTGGACGATGTAGCCGTGGCACGCCGGGTCGGCGTTCAGCTCGGCCAGCACGTCGTCGACCTGCTGCTGGGTGGCGTCGGCGGGCAGTTCGCGGCGGATCGAGGCGATGCCCACCTCGGCGCAGTCGCGGTGCTTGCCGTTGACGTACGCCTGGCTGCCCGGATCTGCCCCGACCAGGACGGTGCCGAGCCCCGGGGTGATGCCGCGTTCCGCGAGTGCCTTCACCCGGATGCGCAGCTCGTCCTTGATCTCCGCCGCGGTTGCCTTGCCGTCCAGAAGCGTCGCCGTCACGACCAGATCGTCTCACGGCCACCACGCACGATTCAGACGACCTCGCTCGGGTCGTCTGCCGTCACCCTCGATCACCATCAGCAAATGTGACCATCCGTGACGTGTTTCTAGTCACTCTCGGTGAACAGATGTTCATTCGGTCACCATCGAACCAGACATCGCGGTCTCGGCCGGCCAAGACCGGATGGACGCCACGGCGGGTGTCAGCGCGATCCAGACCGTCACGACCGGACTCGAAAGCAGCCGCTTATTCGCAGACAGACGACGTTTGTACGGTTTGGCGTAGCAGATGCACCCGGTCCCGACAAGGGAGGCAACCCCAGACCGTTACCCAGCCGCAACCGCGTCGTTGTCGAAGGCCCGCCTCCGACCTACCGTTACCGCTTGTTGCGCAGCGTAACCCAGCGTCGGGCCTGACTGCGCAGCGTGAGGAGATGAGGAGGCTCAATGCGAGTTCGTAGACTCGCCGCCTGGACCGCCCTCCCGCTCGCGGTGACGCTGGGCCTCGCGGCCTGCGGCAGCGGCGGCGACGGTGGATCCGGTGGCAGCGACAGTTCGGCGGTCAGCATCCAGATCGGCGAGCCGAAGCACCTGGTTCCCACGAACACCACCGAGACGTCCGGGTCACAGGTGCTCGCCGGCCTGTTCAGCCCGCTCGTCGACTACGACGCCCAGAACAAGCCGTACGAGGTCGCCGCCCAGTCGATCACCTCGTCCGACAACAAGGTCTGGACGATCAAGCTCAAGGACGGCTTCACCTTCCACAACGGTGAGAAGGTCACGGCCGAGGACTACATCAACGCGTGGAACTACGGCGCGTACGCCCCCAACGGTCAGGACAGCAACTACTTCTTCGAGAAGATCGCTGGCTACGCGGACCTGCAGGGCAAGGCGCCGAAGGCCAAGGAGATGTCCGGCCTGAAGAAGGTCGACGACCTCACCTTCACCGCGACGCTGTCCGAGCCGTACATCGACTTCAAGACGACGCTTGGCTACAACGCGTTCTACCCGATGCCGGACGCCGCGTTCTCGGCTCCCGGCGTGCTCAAGGACTCCTACGAGCAGGCGCCGATCGGGCAGGGCCCCTTCAAGATGAAGGGCACCTGGCAGCACGACAGCAAGATCGAGGTCGAGCGCTACGACGCGTACCCGGGTGAGAAGCCCAAGGTCAAGGACGTCGAGTTCCGGATCTACCAGCAGCTGACCGCGGCCTACGCGGACGTCCTGGCGGACAACCTGGACGTGCTGCCCACGATCCCGACCGAGAGCCTGAGCACCGCGCCGAGCGACCTTGGCGACCGGTACAAGACCAGCCCGATGTCGTCGTTCCAGTTCCTCGCGTTCCCGACGTTCGACAAGGACTACAGCAACCCGGACGTCCGCAAGGCCATCTCGATGGCGATCGACCGTGACGAGATCACCAAGTCGGTCTTCAAGGGCTCGCAGACGTCTGCCCGCTCCTTCGTCTCGCCGGTCCTGCCGGGCTACCGGGAGAACACCGCGGGCAAGGCCGGCGAGTTCAACCCGACCGAGGCCAAGAAGCTCTACCAGGCCGCCGGTGGTCCTGCGAAGATCGTCATCTCGTACAACGGCGACGGCGGGCACAAGGACTGGGTCGACGCCACCGTCAACCAGCTCAAGGCCAACCTGGGCGTGGACGCCGTGGGCTCGGCCGAGCCGAAGTTCGCCGACCTGCTCACCAAGGTCGAGAAGAAGACGCCGGTGGGCGCGTTCCGGATGGGTTGGGTCATGGACTACCCGACCATGGAGGACTACCTCGGCCCGCTGTACAGCACGAACGGCTCGTCGAACTACTACGGCTACAGCAACCCGGAGTTCGACAAGCTGGTCAAGGAGGGTTCCGCCGCCAAGACGCAGGACGAGGCGATCGCCAAGTACCAGCAGGCGGAGGACATCCTGGCCAAGGACATGCCGGTGATCCCGCTCCGCTTCGGCGAGAACGTGTTCGGCCACTCGTCCAAGGTCAAGAACGTCGAGATGGACCTGTTCCAGCGGGTCAACCTCGTCAAGATCGAAGCAGCCAGCTGAGCTGACCATGGTGCGGGCCACCCGGGCGACGAAGCCCGGGTGGCCCGGACCGCACCACCGGGGGCCGGACCGCAGCGGCGGGTCCGGCCCGGTGGTGCCGGCTCCCCCGGGTCGGACGGAACGTCTCGGATATTGGGGTACGACCAGAGATGCCGTCCTGCGACCCTTTCGCACATTTCCGGAGAGACTGCTAAGCATGTTCCGCTACATCCTGCGGCGCCTACTCCAGATGGTCCTGGCGTTCTTCGGGACCACCCTGATCGTCTACGCGCTGACATTCGCCGGGCAGGGCGACCCGATCCAGGCGCTCGCCGGCGAACGACCGGTGACGCCAGCGCAACGGGCCTACCTGACCGAGAAGTACCACCTGGACGCCACAGGCGTCGGGGGCTTCTTCTACCGCTACTTCGACTACGTGAAGAACCTGCTCCAGGGCAACCTGGGCGAGTCACTCACCGGTCGGAACATCGGTGACATCCTCCAGCAGGCCTGGCCGGTCACCGTGCGGCTCGCGCTCATCGCGCTCGCTGTGGCGATCATCTTCGGCGTCACCGCCGGTGTCCTCGCCGGCATCCGCCGGGCCAGCATCTTCGACAACTCGACGCTGGTGCTGACCCTGCTGGTGCTGGGCATCCCCACCATCGTGCTGGCGCCGTTGGCGCAGTACTTCCTGGGCGTCAAGTGGCAGCTCTTCCCACCCACCGCCGGGTCCGACCCGACGTTCTACGCGCTCCTGCTGCCGGGCATCGTGCTCGGCTCGCTGTCGCTTGCCACCGCCCTACGACTCACCCGGGCCTCGGTGGCGGAGAACCTGCGCGCCGACTACGTCCGGACCGCCCGCTCCAAGGGCCTGGTCAAGCGGCGCATCGTCATCGTCCACGTGCTGCGCAACTCGCTGATCCCGGTGGTCACCTTCCTCGGGGTGGAACTGGGCAACCTGATGAGCGGCGCGATCATCACCGAGGGCGTCTTCAACATCCCGGGTGTGGGCTTCAACCTCTTCCGCGGCATCCGCACCGAGGACGGCCCCCTGGTGGTGGGCATCGTCAGCGTGCTCGTCGTGGTCTACCTGGTCTCGAACCTGGTGGTGGACGTCCTGTACGCCGTACTCGACCCGAGGATCCGCTATGAGTGAGCAGGCATGAGCGACTTTGAGACTGTGGCGTCCACCGAGAACCAGGCCGCGCGACGCGGCCCTTCCGGGGAGCCCGGCACACCCAACCAGATCGGCGCCGCGCAGAAGCCCCGCAGCCTGGCCGGGGACGCCTGGCGCGACCTGCGCCGCAACCCGATCTTCTGGATCTCGTTGGCGTTGGTCGTCATCTTCACCCTGATGGCCCTGCTCCCCGGGGTCTTCACCGCCAACAACCCGAACGACTGCCTACTCTCCCGGCAGCACGCCGGGCCGTCCGGCGGGGCCATCTTCGGGTACGACTTCCAGGGCTGCGACACGTACTCCCGGGCGGTCTACGGCACCCGGGCATCGCTGCTTGTCGGCGCGCTCGCCGCCCTCGGCACCGGCATCATCGCGCTCGTGGTCGGCATGTTGGCCGGTTACTTCGGCCGCTGGGTCGACGCGGTGCTCTCCCGGGTGATCGACGTGGTGCTCGGTATCCCGCTGCTGCTGGCCGCGATCGTGCTGCTCAAGCGGGTGTCCAGTGACAGCCAGACGGCCCGGATCGGCGCGGTCGTCTTCGTCCTGGCCCTCCTCGGGTGGACCACCGCCGCCCGCGTGGTCCGGTCCTCGGTGATCACCGCCAAGGAGCAGGACTACGTCGCGGCGGCCCGGATGCTCGGCGCCGGCAACAGCCGGATCATGTGGCGGCACATCCTGCCGAACTCGCTGGCCCCGGCGATCGTCGTGTTGACCATCGCGCTGGGCTCGTTCATCGCGGCCGAGGCGACGCTCTCGTTCCTGGGCATCGGCCTGAAGGCTCCCACCATCTCGTGGGGCCAGGACATCGACACCGGCCGGATCCACATGCGGGAGGCGGCCACCCCGCTGATCGTCCCGTCGGCCTTCCTGGCGCTGACCGTGCTGGCGTTCATCATGCTCGGCGACGCGATCCGTGACGCCTTCGACCCGAAGCTGCGGTGAGACCCTCATGACCCACTCCACAGTCCAACCCACGCCCGCCTCCGCCACGCCCGAGGGCGGTCACCTGCTGGAGTTGCGGGACCTGCACGTCGAGTTCCGCACCAACGAGGGTGTGGCCCGGGTGATCAACGGTGTGTCGTACCACCTGGATGCCGGCGAGACCCTCGCGGTGCTCGGTGAATCCGGCTCGGGCAAGTCGGTCACCGCGCAGGCGATCATGGGCATCCTGGACACGCCGCCCGCGTTCGTCCGCTCCGGCCAGATCCTCTACCAGGGTGAGGACCTGCTCACCCGCTCCGAGGAGCAGCGTCGGCAGGTACGCGGCAAGGAGATCGCGATGATCTTCCAGGACGCGCTCTCCGCCCTAAACCCGGTCTTCCCGGTCGGTTGGCAGATCGGTGAGACGCTGCGCCAGCGCGCCGGCATGTCCCGAGCCGACGCTCGACGTCGCGCCATCGAGCTGATGGATCTGGTCAAGATCCCGGGTGCCGCGAAGCGGATCGGCGACTACCCGCACCAGTTCTCCGGTGGTATGCGGCAGCGCGTCATGATCGCCATGGCGTTGGCGCTGGACCCGAAGGTGTTGATCGCCGACGAGCCCACCACCGCACTCGACGTGACGGTGCAGGCCCAGATCATGGACCTGCTCGCCGACCTGCGCCGGGACCTCAACATGGCGATGATCCTGATCACCCACGACCTGGGCGTGGTCGCCGGTGTCGCGGACCGCATCGCGGTCATGTACGCCGGCCGGATCGTCGAGCACGCCGACGTCCGCTCGCTCTACAGGGCGCCCGCCCACCCGTACACCAAGGGGTTGTTGGAGTCGATCCCGCGCCTGGACGTCCGCGGCCAGGAACTGTCGACGATCAAGGGGTTGCCGCCGAACCTGATGCGCATCCCGTCCGGCTGCCCGTTCCACCCCCGGTGCCCGTACGTCCAGCAGGTCTGCGTGGACGAGGTGCCGCACGACCTGGTCCTCGGCGACGGCCGGACCAGCGCTTGCCACTTCGCGCAGGAGGTCCGTGATGACAGCGTCGCCCGCTAACCCGACGAAGGTCCGCGGCGAGACGATCCTCTCCGTCGACAATCTGGTGAAGCACTTCCCGATCACCCAGGGCGTGCTGTTCCAGCGGCAGATCGGGGCGGTGAAGGCCGTCGACGGGGTGAGCTTCGAGCTGCGTCGGGGCGAGACCCTCGGCGTGGTCGGCGAGTCCGGCTGCGGCAAGTCCACCCTCGCCCGGCTGCTGATGCGGTTGGAGACGCCCACCTCCGGACGCGCCACCCTGGAGGGCAGGGACCTGTTCAAGGCGTCCGGGGGTGAGCTGCGCCGGCTGCGTCGCAACATGCAGATGGTGATGCAGGACCCGTACACCTCGCTGAACCCGCGGATGACCGTCGGCGACATCATCGGCGAGCCGTTCGAGATCCACCCGGACGCCGCACCGAAGGGCAGCAAGGCCAAGCGGGTCCAGGAACTGTTGGACCTGGTCGGGCTCAACCCCGAGCACATCAACAGGTACCCGCACCAGTTCTCCGGCGGTCAGCGTCAGCGCATCGGCATCGCCCGCGCCCTCGCGCTGAAGCCCGAGGTCATCGTCTGCGACGAGCCGGTGTCGGCGCTCGACGTCTCCATCCAGGCCCAGGTGATCAACCTGCTCAAGCAGCTACAGGGCGAGCTGGGTCTCTCGTATATCTTCATCGCCCACGACCTGTCCGTGGTGCGGCACATCGCCGACCGCGTCGCGGTGATGTACCTCGGCCGGATCGTCGAGATCGGCACCGAGGACGAGATCTACGAGCGGGCGACCCACCCGTACACCCAGGCTCTGCTCTCCGCCGTGCCGGTGCCGGACCCGGAGGCCCGCGACCAGCGCAACATGATCCGGCTGGTCGGCGACGTGCCGAGCCCGGCCGATCCGCCGAGCGGGTGCCACTTCCGGACCCGCTGCTGGAAGGCCCAGGAGATCTGCGCGGTGGAGGACCCGGCAACGGTCCCGAGGGCTGCGGACCCGCACCCCTCCGCCTGCCACTTCGCCGAACTCCGCCCCGCCACCTGACACCATCCCCGCCGTCCCGCCGTCCCCGCCGTCCCCCGCCGTCCCCGCCGTCCCCGCCGTCCCCGCCGTCCCCGCCGGGGATCATGGAGTTGTGGTGGCCGTTCTATCAGCCGACGCCCCTTTTGCGGGGCACCACAACTCCATGATCGACGGGGGCGGGGGGCGGGGGCGGCGGCCGGCGGGCGGGTTAGTGGAAGAAGTGGCGGGTTTTGGTTAGGTACATCGTTACGTTGGCCTTCTTGGCTGCTTCGATGACCTCTTCGTCGCGGATGGAGCCGCCGGGCTGCACGATGGCGCGGACGCCGGCGTCGATGAGGATCTGCGGGCCGTCGGCGAACGGGAAGAATGCGTCCGAGGCGGCGACCGAGCCCCGGGCCCGGTCGGCGCCGGCTCGGGTGACGGCAAGCTGCGCCGAGTCGACCCGGTTGACCTGACCCATGCCGACCCCGACGGTGGCGCCGCCCTTGGCCAGCAGGATCGCGTTGCTCTTCACCGCGCGGACCGCCCGCCACGCGAACGCGAGGTCCCGCAGCAGGTCCTCGTCGGCGGCCTCACCTGTCGCCAACTGCCAGTTGGCCGGGTCGTCGCCGGGGGCGTTCACCCGGTCGGCGACCTGAGCCAGCACGCCGCCGGTCACCTGCCGCAACTCGACGAGCGCCGGCGTCCAGGCGGGCGCCCGCAGCAGCCGGATGTTCTTCTTGCCCTGCAACACCTCCACCGCGCCCTCGTCGAAGCCGGGGGCGACCACCACCTCGGTGAAGATCTCGGCGACCTGCTGGGCCAGCTCGACCGAGACCGGCCGGTTGACCGCGATGACGCCGCCGAACGCCGACACCGGGTCGCAGGCGTGCGCCAGACGGTGCGCCTCGGCGACGTCCGCGCCGACCGCGATGCCGCACGGGTTGGCGTGCTTGATGATCGCCACCGCCGGCTGGTCGGCGAAGTCGTTGGCGGCCCGCCAGGCGGCGTCGGCGTCGACGTAGTTGTTGTACGACATCTCCTTGCCGTGCAGCTGCTCGGCCTGGGCCAGTCCCGCCGGGGCGTCCGGGTCGGTGTAGAGCGCGGCGGGCTGGTGCGGGTTCTCGCCGTAACGCAGCGCTGCCGACTTGCGCAGTGCCAGCCCGGCGAACTGCGGCCACCAGTCGTCGGCAGGGGCCAACTCCCGGGCGCACCACTGGGCCACCGCGACGTCGTACTCGGCGATGTCGGCGAACGCCCGCGCGGCCAGCGCCCGACGCTGGGCCAGTGTGAAGCCACCCTCGCCGAGCGCGCCGATCAACGCCGGGTAACCGGCCGGGTCGGTGAGCACGGCGACCGAGGCGTGGTTCTTGGCGGCGGCGCGCACCATGGCCGGACCGCCGATGTCGATCTGCTCCACGCACTCCTCGACGTCGGCGCCGGAGGCGACGGTCGCCTGGAACGGGTAGAGGTTGGAGACCAGCAGGTCGAACGCCGAGACGCCCAGCTCGTCGAGCTGCGTGACGTGGGTGTCCTTGCGCAGGTCCGCGAGGAGACCCGCGTGCACCTTCGGGTGCAGGGTCTTCACCCGGCCGTCGAGCACCTCGGGGAACCCGGTCACCGTCTCCACCGGCGTCACCGGCACGCCGGCGGCGGCGATGGTGCCCGCCGTGCTGCCGGTGGAGACGATCTCCACACCGGCAGCGTGCAGGGCCTGAGCCAGCTCGACCAGCCCGGACTTGTCGTAGACGCTGACAAGCGCCCGCCTGATCGGGCGGCGCCCGTCCTGAGTGGGACTCACGGAACCGTGACCTTCCTTCCGGTGATGGTCCAGCCTTCGCGGACCAGCCGACCGACCTGCTCGACGAGCTGGCGACGCTCGGCTTCCTTGATGCGCTCGGTGAGCGTGTCGACGTCGTCGTCGTCGAGCACCGGCACCGCGACCTGCGCGACGATCGGCCCGGTGTCCATGCCGGCGTCGACGAAGAAGAGGGTGGCTCCGGTGAGCTTCACGCCGTAGGCGAGGGCGTCACGCGGGCCATGGATGCCGGGGAACGCCGGCAGCAGCGTGTTGTGGGTGTTCAGGTAGCGGTCGCCGAAGGCGGCGAGGAAGTGCGGGCCGACCAGCTTCAGGAAACCGGCGGAGATGACGAGGTCGGGTTGGTGCTTCGCGACGTGCGCGGTGAGCGCCAGGTCCCAGTCCTCCCGGGTGTCGTGGTCGCGGACCCGCTCGACGAAGGTCGGCACCCCCGCGGCGTCGGCCCGGTCCAGGCCCGCGATGCCGTCGCGGTCCGCGCCGACCGCGACGACCTGTGCGCCGTATGCGGGGTCGGCGGCGGCATCAAGCAACGACTGGAGGTTGCTTCCGGAGCCGGAGACGAGGACGACGATGCGGGCGACAGACGCGGGCTCGGTCACCGGGCCACCCTATCGGGCAGGTCAGCGACGCCCTCCGGCCGGGCGGCGCGCCGATCTTCGGCAGTTCCGACGTGCGTCCACCCGGTACGCTGCCGCTCGCTCGGGCCGAACGCCGCGCCGGCCCACACACCACCCCTGATCCGGCACACGAAGCGGTCGACAAGGGCAACTTTGCCTGCTTTGGGAGACATGTCGTCCTGTTGCTGTACTGGGCTTTGGGAGGACTGACCGCGATCATGGATGGAAATAAGAGCACCAACTGACGGAACCAGTCCAAGGAGCTTCTCGAATGCAGCCCGGTAACCCCGGTCAGGACCCGTACGGCCAGCAGCCCAACCAGGACCCGACCGCTCCCCAGCCGCCGGCCTCCCCGTACGGCCAGCAGCCGCAGGACCCGTACGCCGCACCGCAGGCCCCGTACGGTCAGCAGCCCACCTCGGGGCAGCCGTACGGCCAGCAGCCGCCGTACCAGGACCCGTACGCCCAGCAGCAGCCCCAGTACGGCGGCGGTCCGACGTACCCGAACGCCGGGTACCCGCAGGCGCAGGGGCAGAACAACACCCTCGGCCTGGTGTCGATGATCCTCGGTATCGCGTCGATCCCGCTGGTCTGCTGCCTGTACCTGGGCATCCCGGTCGGCATCGCCGGCATCGTGACCGGCTATCTCGCCAAGCAGAAGGTGGCCCAGGGTCAGGCCAACAACGCCGGCCAGGCCAAGGCCGGTCTGATCTGCGGCGCGGTCGGCGTCGGGCTGGGCATCCTGCTGCTCATCCTGAGCGTCGTGGCGCAGGTGAACCTGCCCACCCAGCCCTGACGGGCTCGGCTTCGACGGGGCGTTCCGGGTCCGCCCGGGGCGCCCCGCGCTCGTCTAGGTGTTCTGCCCAGAGAGGTTGGGGACGCGGGTCAGCGCCCGGGTGGCGGCGGCGCCGAGGAGCGCGCCGGCCGCGATGACACCTGCCGCCACCGCCCCGACCTGCCAACCCACCGGCCCGACCTGGGCCAGCCGACCCGCGCCGAGCGGCCCGCCGGAGATCGCGGCGGCGACACCGAGCAGGACTCCGGCCACCGGCCCGGCCAGCACCGCCGGTGCCAGCAACTCGGCCCACCGCTGTGCAGCCCGCTCCGGGCCGGCGAGTCGCGCCACCCGACGGGCGAGCAGCCAGCCGGCGACCATCCCGGCCAGCACGGGCACCGCGAGCAGCAGGCTGCCGAGACCGTCCACCGGGCCGCGTGGCAGCCCAGCGAGCAGGGGCACGGCCGGAAGCGCGCCGACCGACACCTCGCTGGTGCGGACCGCGGTGTCGGTCCCGACCGCGAAGCCCGGCCCGAGCAGGTAACTCGTCGACCAGACCGCCGCGTTCGGCGCGTACGCGACGCTGACCAGGGTGATGCCGGCCTGCCCGGCGACTCCGGTGCGGTACGCCCCGATCATGTCGGCCGCGTCGCCGCCGCCGGTGGCCACCGCCAGACCGGCCCCGCCCGCGCCCGCGCCGAGCAGCAGCAGCCCGGCCACCAGGCCGGTGCGCACCCCGTCGCGGACCGGGCCCGGCATCCGGCCGACGAGCAACCGGGTCACCGCGGTGATCCGAACCGCGCCGACCAACGCGGCGAGGGTGCCGACCACCGCGAACGTGACACCCGCCCGGACCAGGGACACGTCCGGCCCGCCGGTGCCGACGAGCACGGCCGAGAGCGTGCCGAGCAGCGCGTAGGCGACACCGACCGCACTCGCGGCGAGCAGCGCCCGGCGCGGAGAGCGGGTGTCGCGGGCGCCGATCGCGCGGCTGACGTGCACCCCGGCCCGGGTCAGCCGCCAGAGCGCGAGCACGGTAAGCGCGAGCGGGGCGAGCCCGAGCGGACCGGACTCGGTGTGCAGTGGAACGCCGTGCCCGAGCAGCCAGCCCGCAAGCGCGGTGCGCAGCGTGCCGGTCAGGGTGGTGGAGTCCGCGCCGAGCTGCGCCAGGCCGAGCACGATGGCGACCGGCAGGTACGAGGTGAGAGCGGCCCAGCAGGCGGCCACCCCGGCGGCGACGGGCAACGGCGCACGCCCGCGCGGCGACCCACCCGCGCGGGGCGCGGGCACCCGCCGGGCGGGTGCGGCACGGTCGACCGGCCGGTCGTCGGCGCTCACACCGCCGGGACGGCTGGGACGGTCAGGGGTGACGGGGGACATCCGCTCTACTCTGGCACGTCGCGCGGGCTGTGGCAGTCCGTTAACCCCTCCTGAGGACGGCGAGTTCACCGAACCGGCGTCCTGCCCACCCGGGCCGGTCTAGCCTCGGCCCAGAGGGGGCCCGAGTCGTCACCACCCACGACGGGCCGGCCGGTCGCGGTCCGGACCGGCACGTCGCCCATGAGCGTTCGGAGGAAGCTGTGACGACGCCATACCCGCCTCCCCCGCCACCACCGGCCCGGGGACGCGACCGAACCACCCTGTGGGGCGTGCTGGGCATCGTGCTGGGGCTCATCTGCTGCGGAATCTTCGGCATCGTCTTCGGCTACCTGTCCATCCGTGACGCCCGCCGGTACGGGCAGTCGCCGCTGCTCGGTTACCTCGCCATCGCCTTCGGCGTGATCAACATCATCGGCGGGGCGATCCTGCGGGCGACCGGCAACTACCCGTTCTGGAACAACGACTGACGCGTACGCCGAAGGGGGCCGACCGCAACCGGTCGACCCCCTTCGTGTTGCCTGACCGGCTCAGCTGCCGGACATGATCTCCCGCATCAGGTTCGCGGTCTCGGTCGGCGTCTTGCCGACCTTGACGCCGACCGCCTCGAGCGCCGCCTGCTTCGCGTCGGCGGTGCCGGCCGAGCCGGAGATGATCGCCCCGGCGTGACCCATGGTCTTACCGGGGGGAGCGGTGAAGCCGGCGATGTAGCCGACCACCGGCTTGGTGACGTTGGCCTTGATGAACTCGGCGGCCCGCTCCTCGGCGTCGCCACCGATCTCACCGATCATGACGATGGCGTCGGTCTCCGGGTCGGCCTCGAACGCGGCGAGGGCGTCGATGTGGGTGGTCCCGATGATCGGGTCACCGCCGATGCCGACACAGGTGGAGAAGCCGATGTCGCGCAGCTCGTACATCATCTGGTAGGTCAGCGTGCCGCTCTTGCTGACCAGGCCGATGCGGCCGGAGCCGGTGATGTCGGCCGGGATGATGCCGGCGTTGGACGCGCCCGGCGAGGCGATGCCCGGGCAGTTCGGCCCGATAATCCTGGTCCGCTCGCCCTGCGCGACGTTGTACGCCCAGAACGACGCGGTGTCGTGCACCGGGACGCCCTCGGTGATCACCACGGCCAGGCCGATCGCGGCGTCGATCGCCTCGACCACGGCGGCCTTGGTGAACTGCGGCGGCACGAAGATGACCGTGACGTCGGCCCCGGTCTCGGCCATCGCGTCCGCGACGGACGCGAAGACCGGCAGCTCGGTGCCGTCGAAGTCGACCTTCTGGCCCGCCTTGCGCGGGTTGACGCCACCCACCACGTTGGTGCCGGCGGCAAGCATCCGCCGGGTGTGCTTGGAACCCTCGGAACCGGTCATCCCCTGGACGATGACCTTCGAGTCCTTGGTCAGCCAGATAGCCATGATCAGACCCCCGCAGCTGCCAGCTCGGCGGCCCGCTCGGCCGCACCGTCCATGGTGTCCACCCGCTGCACGAGCGGGTTGTTCGCGCCGTCCAGGATCGCCCGGCCAGCCTCGGCGTTGTTGCCGTCGAGACGGACGACGAGCGGCTTGGTGACCTGCTCGCCTCGCTGCTCCAGCAGGGCCAGCGCCTGGATGATGCCGTTGGCGACCTCGTCGCAGGCGGTGATGCCGCCGAAGACGTTGACGAAGACGCTCTTCACGGCCGGGTCGGAGAGCACGATCTCCAGCCCGTTCGCCATCACCGCGGCGCTCGCGCCACCGCCGATGTCGAGGAAGTTGGCCGGCTTGACGTTGCCGTGCCGCTCACCGGCGTACGCGACCACGTCGAGGGTCGACATGACCAGACCCGCGCCGTTGCCGATGATGCCGACCTCACCGTCGAGCTTGACGTAGTTGAGGTCCTTGGCCTTGGCGGCCTGCTCCAGCGGGTCCACCGCGGCCTGGTCGACAAGGGCCTCGTGGTCCGGGTGCCGGAACGCCGCGTTCTCGTCCAGGCTGATCTTGGCGTCGAGCAGCAGCATCGTGCCGTCGCCGTTCTTGGCGAGCGGGTTGACCTCGACCAGGGTGGCGTCCTCGGCGACGAACGCCTGCCACAGGCCGACGGCGATCTCGACCACCTGGTCGGCGACCTCGGCCGGGAAGCCGGCAGCGGTCACGATCTCGCGGGCCTTGGCCTCGTCCACGCCCTTGACAGCGTCGATCGGGGCCTTCACGACCTTGTCGGGGGTGTCGGCGGCCACCTGCTCGATGTCCATGCCGCCGGCGACGCTGGCGATGCAGAGGAAGGTGCGGTTCGCCCGGTCGAGCAGGTACGAGAAGTAGTACTCCTCGGCCACGTCCGCGGTCACCGTGATCATGACCTTGTGGACGGTGTGACCCTTGATGTCCATGCCGAGGATGTCGGTGGACCGAGCCACCGCCTCATCCGGGCCCTCGGCCAGCTTGACGCCGCCGGCCTTACCTCGGCCGCCGACCTTTACCTGCGCCTTGACGACCACACGGCCGCCGAGGCGTTCGGCGATCGCGCGGGCCTCTTCCGGGGTAGTGGCGACGCCGCCGGCGAGCACGGGCAAGCCGTGCCGCTCGAACAGGTCCCGCCCCTGGTACTCGTACAGGTCCACGATTGCGCGTCCCGTCCCGTCTCCGCGGCGCGCCGTCGCGCCGCCACCAGCGTTCAGAAAACAGTTTGACGCCTGTCATCAGTTGAAACAGGCCATTGGCCGCAGCCTAGCGAGGTCGGCACCAGCGGCAACCGAGCGGGTGCACGGTGTGCGGTAATGCACAACCGGACATCAGGCGTGGCCGGTTTCCGGCCACGACCGGGTCGACGTCCACCGTCCGGGCGATGTTGGCGGGGTTGCGTAACCCTGCCGTGGGGGCGTCGTTGAGTCAGGTGTCGGAGCGCTGAACAGCGCAACGACGGGATACGGCCGATGCCCTGTCGGTCGAGGGGTGGCGGCGGGGCATCGTGCATAGAGGGGCCGGACGTGTGAGGGGTGCGTCCGGCCCCTCCCCCGTGCCCTCGTCCGGTCGCCGCAGTGGACCGGAGTGTCTCAGGAGACCGGCTGGGCCACGTTCTCCCGGACCCACTCGACGATCGACTGGGTGGTGGCGCCCGGCGTGAAGATCTTCGCGACGCCCAGCTTCTCCAACTCGGGAATGTCGCCGTTCGGAATGATGCCGCCGCCGAACACGACGATGTCGCGGGCGTCCCGCTCACCGAGCAGTTCGAGCACCCGCCGGAAGAGCGTCATGTGCGCGCCGGAGAGGACGGACAGGCCGACCGCGTCGGCGTCCTCCTGGATGGCGGTCTCCACGATCTGCTCGGGGGTCTGGTGCAGGCCGGTGTAGACGACCTCCATCCCGGCATCCCGCAGGGCGCGCGCAACGACCTTCGCGCCCCGGTCGTGGCCGTCCAGGCCAGGCTTGGCGACGACGACCCGGATACGAGAGCTCATCAGCGCACACCTTCCACCGGCTTGACGACCTTCACCCTTAACGAACGGTAACCCGGCGGACCCGGCCCGGGGAAATCCGGGTTCCGCCACCGGCCGCCATCCGACGCGTCCACCCGTCGACCCGGCGGGGTCCGGCCTGGCACGGCCGCCGCCGCGCTCCTGGTCGGCCGGTCGAGACCGTCCCGGCGCTGTCCGGAGTCAAGCCGGACGAGTCCGCCGGAACGGTCACGCTCGGCGACGAACGGGCAGCGACGGGGGCACCGTTCGGCGACGCGATGCATGACAATCACGGACGCAAACGGACAGATCGACACGCCAATTTTTCGCTCTAGCTTGTGACTCGCCTGGTGGTTGGCTAACGTGTCCACGGTTGTCATCAGGTCCATGGACGGGTGACGACGCGGTCAGCGGACATCCCACTGGAGCTTCAGGGGGCGCCCACCGGCCGCTTCGGAACCCCGACAACGGAGGGTGTGCGTGCGCCAGCGCCTGTCGTCTGAGCCCGATCGATATCGCGGTCGCCGCCGCGTACCCACCCCACCCCGCAGCCGTTACGCCGCTGTCGTCACCACCGCGTTCGTCGGGGCCGGCATCGTGGCCCTCGGCGCGAGCGCCCTGCCGGACGCCAAGGACGTCAGCCCGACGGTCCTCGACGAGCTCAAGCAGGCGTCGGTCACCAGTCAGGACGCCGCGGCCCGTGCGGACAACGCCGACCGCGCCTCCCGCGACAGCCGCAGCGAGGACAGCGCCGAGCGCGAAGTCTGGCTGCTGCCGCTGCAGGGCTACGACTTCAACTCCCCGTACGGGGTGCGCTGGGGCAAGATGCACACCGGCGTGGATCTGGTCGCCGGCGAGGGCACTCCCTACGTCGCGATCCACGACGGGCTGGTCACCAAGGCCGGCTGGTTCGGCGGGTACGGCAACGCGGTGATCGTGCAGCACGCCGACGGCAGCGAGGCCATCTACGGCCACTCCTCCGCGGTGAGCGTCAAGGAAGGCCAGCAGATCAAGGCGGGCGACCAGCTCGGCCTCGTGGGTCAGACCGGCCACGCGTACGGCACGCACCTGCACCTGGAGATCCATGTCAAGGGGCAGCCGGTCGACCCGGTGCCGTACCTCCAGGAACGCGGAGTGGACATCAAGCTGCAAGTCGAGGCAATTTACAGCGAGGCAGCCGCCTCCTGACGCTGCGTGACGACCGTTGACCGCCCGGATCTGTCGATCCGGGCGGTTCTGCGTTGTCCGGTCCGAGGCCGATGTGTCCCGGACCACAGCGGCGACTGTGGCCGACACCATACCCCAACATGATCACTTTTACCGATTTACCGCCGCAGATCGGGTCATATCCGGGCACTGGTGGCCCGCCCTCCGTCCGGGTGTTCGGTCCCCGCGGCTGCCCCACCTCGGCCCGACACCAGTATTTCGAGGTCAAGTGCCCCTCGACTGTGAAGGTCCGCCGTGCAGGAAGACAGCCCCGTCCAGAACGAGAACACCCCCGACACCAGCCAGACCGGGCATCCGCAGCGCACCGGCCGGCGGAACCGGCTCATCGTGCTCGGGGCCGCCGCCCTGGTAGCGCTCGGCCTCGGCGGTGTCGCCGTCGCCACCAGTGGCACCGACCACCCGACACCCGCCGCCGTCTCCCTCGACGCGCAGTCCCGCGCCGAGGCCGCGAGCCGGGCCGACCGCTCCGTCCGTGAGTCGAGCACCCCGGCCACGCCCTCGCTCAGCCCGACGCCGAGCCCGTCCCCGGTCACCACCAGCCCGGCCCCCACGAAGACCGCCGCCAAGGCCAAGCCGAAGCCGAAGAAGACCACCAAGCCCACGCCCGCCTGGGTCGACCCGATGCCGGGCGCAGCCGTCACGTCCTGCTACGGGCAGCGCTGGGGCACCCTGCACGCCGGTATCGACCTGGCGCTGCCCTCCGGCACGCCGATCCACGCGGCGGCCGCCGGCACCGTGACCCAGGCCGGCGACGCCTCCGACGGGTACGGCAACTCCGTCTTCATCGACCACGGCAACGGCTACCTGACCCACTACGCCCACCAGAGCCGCATCGCGGTCACCGTCGGCCAGGCGGTCAAGGCCGGCCAGGTCATCGGGTACGAGGGCGCCACCGGCGATGCCACCGGCCCGCACCTGCACTTCGAGGTGCACCAGGGCATGTGGAACCAGATCGACCCGGCTCCGTTCATGCGGGCACGCGGCGTCGACCTCGGCTGCTGACCGCACACCCCCACCCGGCCCGGCGCGGTCCGGGCGCGCAAAATCATGGAAAGAGTGGCCTCAGCGGTGCCTGAGGCCACTCCTTTCCATGATTTGCTGCGATCTTGCGGGGCCAACTGCGGCGGTAGTGGTCAGAGCTTGTCGACCGGGGCGTGCCGGAGCACCAGCCACATGGTCTGGTCGCCGAAGTCGATCTGCGCACGGGCACCCGGGCCGTGCCCCTCGACGGCGAGCACCCGACCCAACCCGTACCGCTGATGGTTGACGCGGTCACCCGCAGACACCTTCGGCCCCTGCGGCAGCTCGCTCGCCGTGGTCAGCCGGCTGGCGTCCACGCCGAGCCGCTGGGCCAGCTGGGCCGCCTTCGGCGTGCCCCCGGTGAAGGTGCCACGGCCGCCGGGCGCGCGGTCCGCCCGGCCGCCGACGCCACCGCCCCCGCCAGCCCACGAGGTGTACGACCCTTCGGTGCGCTCCCAGTGCACCAACTCGGTCGGCAGCTCCTCCAGGAAGCGCGACGGCGGGTTGTAGGACGGCTGCCCCCAGGCCGAGCGGGTCACCGCCCGGGAGAGGTAGAGCCGCTGTCGGGCGCGGGTGATGCCCACGTACGCCAGTCGGCGCTCCTCTTCCAGCTCGCGGGTGTCGCCGAGCGAGCGAAGGTGCGGGAAGACGCCGTCCTCCAGCCCGGTCAGGAAGACCACCGGGAATTCGAGCCCCTTGGCGGTGTGCAGGGTCATCAGGGTGACGACGCCTTGGTGAGGCACGGCGTCGTCTGCCTCGGTGCAGTCAGGCGACGAGCCGGGCTGCGCAGGAATCTGGTCGGCGTCGGCCACCAGCGCCACCTGCTCCAGGAAGCCGGCCAGGGTGGCCCGCTCGCCCTCCTCGCCGAGCGCCTCGATCCGCTCGGTGTACTCCCGGGCGACGCTCACCAACTCCTGGAGGTTGTCCACCCGGCCGGCGTCCTGCGGGTCCAGGCTCTCCTCCAGCTCGGTGAGGTAGCCGGAGCGGGTCAGCAACGCCTCCAACACCTCCTCCGGGGTGCCGGTCTCGGCCAGCTCGCGGGCGCCGTCGAGCAGCGCCACGAAGTCGGCGATGCCGTTGGCCGCCCGACTGGAGATGCCCGGTGCCTCCCGGGCCCGCCGCAACGCCGCCCCGAACGAGATCCGGTCGCGGCTGGAGAGCGCCTCGACGCACGCCTCGGCGCGGTCGCCGATCCCTCGGCGCGGGGTGTTGAGCACTCGCCGCAGGCTCACCGTGTCGTCGTCGTTGACCACCGAACGCAGGTACGCCAGAGCGTCGCGGACCTCCTTGCGCTCGTAGAAGCGCACCCCGCCGACCACCTTGTACGGCAGGCCGACGCGGATGAACACCTCTTCGAAGACGCGGGACTGGGCGTTGGTGCGGTAGAACACCGCGACGTCACCGGGGCGGGTCTCGTCGGCGTCAACCAGCCGGTCGATCTCCCGCGCGGCCCAGTCGGCCTCGGCGTGCTCGGTGTCGGCCACATAGCCGACGATCTGCTCACCGGCGCCGGCCTCGCTCCACAGCCGCTTGGGTTTGCGGGAGGTGTTGCGGTCGATCACCGCGTTGGCCGCGTTGAGGATGGTCTGGGTGGAGCGGTAGTTCTGCTCCAGCAGGATCGTCCGGGCGTCGGTGAAGTCCCGTTCGAACTCCAGGATGTTGCGGATTGTCGCACCCCGGAACGCGTAGATCGACTGGTCGGCGTCGCCGACGACACACAGCTCGGCGGGCTCCAGCCCGTCGGTGCCGGAGACCAGCTCCTTGATCAGGACGTACTGGGCGTGGTTGGTGTCCTGGTACTCGTCCACGAGCACGTGCCGGAACCGCCGGCGGTAGCTCTCGGCGACGTGCGGGTGGGACTGGAGCAGGTGCACCGTGGTCATGATCAGGTCATCGAAGTCCAGGGCGTGGGCCTCACGCAGCCGGCGCTGGTAGAGCGTGTACGCCTCGGCGAGGGCCCGCTCGTTGGGCCCGGTGGCCCGGGCCGCGAACTGCTCCGGGTCGACCAGCTCGTTCTTGAGGTTGGAGACCTGGGCCGCGAGCCCACGTGCCGGGTAGCGCTTGGGGTCGAGATCCAGCTCGCGGGTCACCAACTGCATGAGCCGGCGGGAGTCGTCCGCGTCGTAGATCGAGAACGTCGACTTGAGGCCGGCGTGCTCGTGCTCGGCACGCAGGATCCGCACGCAGGCCGAGTGGAACGTCGACACCCACATCAGGCGGGCTCGGGGGCCAACAAGGGCGGCGACGCGCTCCTTCATCTCGCCGGCGGCCTTGTTGGTGAAGGTGATCGCGATGATCTCACCGGGATGCACGTCCCGGGCGGCGAGCAGGTAGGCGATCCGGTGCGTGAGCACCCGGGTCTTGCCGGACCCGGCGCCCGCCACGATCAGCAGGGGCGAGCCGGCGTGGCTGACGGCGTCGCGTTGCGGCCCGTTCAGCCCGTCGAGCAACTGCTGCGGATCGAGGCGCGCGGCGGCCGCCCCGGGTCGGTGCGGGCGGGCCGGCGCGGACTCCGGCGCAGGCGGGGACGCGGGGATGTCGAAGAGAGGATGCATCGCCCGACAAGTCTATGCCGCCGGCCGGACACTGTGCCTCCGGCGCTCAGCAGCTCGTGCCCGACGGCGCGCACCACCGCCCGGTACGCCAGCAGGTGAGAAAGGTGCCCGTCGCGCCGCGGAATGCTTGCGTACGCGGCGACGACGTGGGCATACTCGACGGCGTGATCGCTGAGCGCTACTACTTTTACTATGGCACCGGGAGTCCCGCTGCCGTAGGTCGCGCCTGATCGATTCAGACCTGCTAAAGCCCCGGGCTCCTGGAGTCCGGGGCTTTTTCCGTCCCAGGTTCCGGGCACCGGGCACCACACTGCGAGAGGTACCCGATGATGACAGACGTGATGGAGCAGAGCGGCAGCCCGACCCGACCGGGTCAGCCTGCGGCGCAGGAGGCTGAGCCGGCGGTGGCCACCCCGCCCACGGGTGGGGACGCCGAGCCGGCCGAGCAGCAGACCGGCACCCAGGAGCCGTCCGCCGCCGCGCGGATCGTGCAGATCAGGGAACGGATCGACGAGATCGACCACGCGTTGATCACGCTCTGGCAGGAGCGCGCCGCGTTGTCCCAGGAGGTCGGGGTGACCCGGATGGCGTCCGGTGGGACCCGGCTGGTGCTCTCCCGGGAACGGGAGATCCTGGAGCGGTTCCGGGTCGCGCTCGGTGCCGACGGCACCCAGTTGGCCCTGCTGCTGCTCCGCGCCGGCCGCGGCCCGCTGTGAGCCGTACCGGCAGGCGTTGAGGCGACCTGGAGCCCACCCTGCGCGACGCACGGCCCGCCGACGCCGCGTTGGCTGGCGGAGGGCCGCCGCGCGGCAGATGAAGGCTCGGCCAGACGAAACCGCCTGCCGTCGTCGTGGTGACGGCGGCAGGCGGTTTCGGTGACTCACACCTCGTGAGTGGCGACGATCTCGCGCTTCTCCGCGAAGTGGCAGGCGCTCGGGTGGTCCGAGCCCCGCCGGATCTCCAGCAACGGAACCTGCTCGGCGCAGACGTCCTGCGCCTTCCAGCAGCGGGTCCGGAACCGGCAGCCCGAGGGCGGGCTGATCGGCGACGGCACGTCACCCGTGAGCCGGATGATCGTCTTGTTGTTCCGCTGCGTCGGGTCCGGCACCGGCACCGCGGAGAGCAGAGCCTGGGTGTACGGGTGGGTCGGCCGCTCGTAGATCTCGTCCTCGGTGCCGATCTCGACGATCTTGCCGAGGTACATGACCGCGACCCGGTCCGACAGGTGGCGAACCACCGACAGGTCGTGCGCGATGAAGACGTAGGAGAGCCCGAACTCGCCCTGCAACTGCTCCAGCAGGTTCATCACCTGGGCCTGGATGGAGACGTCGAGCGCCGACACCGGCTCGTCGCAGACGATGATCTCGGGGCGCAGCGCGAGGGCACGGGCGATGCCGATGCGCTGACGCTGACCGCCGGAGAACTGGTGCGGGTACCTGTTGATGTGCTCCGGGTTGAGCCCGACCAGGTCGAGCAGTTCGCGGACCTTGGCCCGGCGGCTGCCCTTCGGCGCCACCTCCGGGTGGATCTCGAACGGCTCACCGAGCAAATCACCGACGGTCATCCGCGGGTTCAGCGAGGTGTACGGGTCCTGCATGACCAGCTGAATCTGCCGGCGCAGGCGTCGCAGCGCCCCACCGGAGAGCGAGGAGATGTCCTGACCCTTGTAGACCACGTTGCCAGCGGTCGGCTTCTCCAGGTTCATCAGCACCCGGGCGAGCGTCGACTTGCCGCAGCCGGACTCGCCGACCACACCGAGCGTCTCACCGGCGCGCAGATTGAACGAGACCCCGTCCACGGCCTTGACCTGACCGACGGTCTTCTTGAACACCACACCCTGCGTGACGGGGTAGTGCTTGACCAGGTCGTTGACCTCGAGGATGTTCTCAGACACGGTTCACCAGCTCCTCGGCGAAGTGGCAGGCGCTGGCCCGGGAGGCGCCGACCTGCAGCAGCGGCGGGACCTTCTCCCGGCACACCGGCTGAGCCATCGGGCACCGCGGGTTGAACGGGCAGCCCGGCGGGATGTTCATCAGGTTCGGCGGGAGGCCCTTGATCGTCCGGAGCTGCTGCCCCTTCTCGTCGAGGCGCGGGATGGAGTCGATCAGACCGATCGTGTACGGGTGCGCCGGCTTGGCGTACAGGTCGTACACGTCGGCTTCCTCGACGATCCGGCCCGCGTACATGACCGCGATCCGGTCCGCGACGTCGGCGACCACGCCGAGGTCGTGGGTGATCAGGATCATGCCCATCTGGCGCTCACGCTGAAGCTCCGCGAGCAGGTCCATGATCTGGGCCTGCACGGTCACGTCGAGCGCCGTGGTGGGCTCGTCCGCGATCAGCACCTCCGGGTCGAGCGCCAGTGACATCGCGATCATCGCGCGCTGCCGCATACCGCCGGAGAACTGGTGCGGGTAGTTGTTGAACCGACCCTTGGCATTCGGGATCTTGACCTGGTCGAGCATGTCGATCGCGCGCTTCTTGGCCTCCGCGCGACCCATGCCCCGCCGGACCCGGAACTGCTCGGCGATCTGGAACCCGACGGTGAAGACGGGGTTCAGAGCGGAGAGCGCGTCCTGGAAGATCATCGCGATGCCCTCGCCGCGGATGCGGCGGCGCTCCTCGGCGGACATGCGCAGCATGTCCTTGCCGTGGAAGCGGACCTGCCCACCGGTCACGAAGCCGGGCGGCGTGTCGAGGATGCCCATGATGGTCTGCGCCGTGACGCTCTTACCGGAGCCGGACTCGCCGAGCACGGCGAGGGTCTCCCCCGCGTCGACGTGGTACGTGACCCCGTTGATGACCTTTGCGACGCCGTCCCGGGTACGGAACTCCACCCGCAGGTCGTCGACCTCGAGCAGCCGGCCGGAGGGACGCCCGGACCTGCCGGGCCCCGACGCGGACTGCTCGGACACGAGAATGTCGGACACTGGATATCCCCTAGCGGAGTTTCGGATCGAGGGCCTCGCGGACCGCCTCACCGAGCATCACGAAGCTCAGCACTGCGGTGACGAGGAACGCGGCGGGGAAGAACACCAGCCCCGGCGCGACCCGGACGAACTGCTGCCCATCGCTGATCATGATGCCCCAGGACACCACCGGCGACTTCAGACCGACGCCCAGGAACGACAGGGTGGCCTCGGCGCCGATGAAGGAGCCGACCATGATCGTGCCGTAGACCAGCAGCGGGGCCAGACAGTTCGGCAGCAGGTGCTTGAGGATGATCCGGCCGGTGCCGGCACCCAGCGCGCGGGCCGCGACGATGTAGTCGGCCTCCTTGGTGGCAAGCACCGAGGAGCGCATCAGTCGCATCACGACCGGCCAGCTCAGCACGATCAGGGACGCGGTCACCAGGCCCATGATCTGGTTCTTGCTGTTGCCGGAGCCCGACCCGTTGAAGGTGGTCAGGATGACGATCGCGCCGAGCACGAAGGGCAGGCCGAAGAAGACGTCGGCGATCCGGCTGAGCAGCGCGTCCACCCAGCCACCGCGGTAGCCGGAGATGATGCCCATCGTTCCGCCGATGAGCAGGGTGCCCACCACGGAGAGCACGGCGACCTGGATGGACGCACGCGCGCCGTAGATGACCCGGGCGTAGACGTCGCGGCCCTGCACGTCGTAGCCGAACCAGCCGTCGGCGCCCGCCTTGTTGAGGCTGCGGGACAACGCGCCGGTCTCCGGGTCGCCGCCCGGAGCGAACAGCGCCGGGAAGGCCGCCATCAGCAGGAAGAGCACGATCAGCGTGGCCGAGATCCAGAACAGCGGCTTGCGTCGCAGGTCCCGCCAGGCGTCACCGAGCAGACCGCGCGGCTTGTCGTTGCTCTGCGGCTGGCCCGCGGTGGCGGGGGCGGCAGAGTCGGTCGGGTGTGCGCCAGGGGTGCTGACGATCGATGCGGTACTCGGGTCACTCATAACGGATCCTCGGGTCCAGGGCGGCGTAGAGCAGGTCAACCAGCAGGTTCATCACGAGATAGACCAGCACCAGGACGACCACGATGCCTACCACCGTGGCGCTCTCCTTGGTGATGATCGCTCGGAACACCTGGCGGCCGATTCCGTTGATGCCGAAGATTCCCTCGGTGACGATCGCGCCACCCATCAGGGCACCGAGGTCGGTGCCGAGCAGGGTCACCACCGGGATGAGCGAGTTGCGCAGCAGGTGCACGCCCACCACGCGGCGCATCGGCAGGCCCTTGGCGATGGCGGTGCGCACGTAGTCCGCGCGACGGTTCTCCGCGATGCTCGTTCGTGCCACCCGGGCGATGTACGCGACTGACGCGCTGCCCAGCACGAAGCCCGGCACGATCAGCTCGGACCACCGCATCTCCGAGGAGACGGTCGGCTTGATGATGCCCCACTGCACACCCAGCAGCCACTGCAGCACGAAGCCGACCACGAAGACCGGCAGCGCGATCAGGAAGAGGGTGGAGACCAGGACCAGGTTGTCCAGGAAGCCGTTACGCCGCAGACCGGTGAGCACGCCGGCGCCGAGGCCGATGACCGCTTCGATGGCAAGCGCCACGAGAGCCAGCTTCAGGGTGTTCGGGTACGACGTCAGGATGATGTCGCTGATCTCGCGCTGCGAGAACGTCTGACCGAAGTCGCCCTGGAGCAGGTTCTTCATGTAACTGCCGTACTGCACGAAGACGTTCTGGTCGAGGTTGTACTTCTCGGTCATGAAGGCGATGTACTGGTCCGGGCAGCGACGCTCGCCGCACTTGCCGGCGAACGGATCGCCCGGAACGGCCCAGACGAGCCAGTAGATCAGGAACGTCGTACCGATGAAGACCGGCACGAGTTGGAGCAGCCGTCTCAACAGATAACGGCCCATGGGGTGGTCCTCCAGACAGGGGGCGCGTCGGACGGCCGACACGGTGGTGACAACGTGCGAGTGGAGTGTTGTAACACCCAGTCGCGGAACGGCCCCGGGTCGGGCTCACCGGATGTGGCGAGCCCGACCCGGGGTCAGACCGTTCGGATCAGAGCTCGACCGAGGTGATGTCGATCTCGCCGACGTTGTTCAGCTCGAGCTTCTTGATCTTCTCCGAATGGCCGGACTGCTGGCCGTAGAAGTAGACCGGGATGCTCGGGACGTCCGCGTCGACCTTCTCGACCGCCTTGGCGAACGCCTCGTGCGAAGCCTCCAGGCTCGGAGCGCCGCTGGCCTGCTTGGCGAGCGCGTCGACCTCGGGGTTGCTGTAGAGGCCGTCGTTCGAGGACCCGTTGGTGACGAAGAGCGGGTTGACCCAGTTCTCCACGTCCGGGTAGTCCTGCTGCCAGGCAGCGCGGTACGGGCCCTTCATCTTGTGGGCGTTGATGTTCTGGCGGAACACCGCGAAGGTGGGCACACCCTCGGCCCGGGCGTTGATGTTGAGGTTGGTCTTGATCTGCTGCGCGACGGCGTCCATCCAGTCCTTGTGGGCGGAGTCCGCGTTGTAGTAGAAGACCATCTCACCGGTGAAGCCACCGGCCTCGGCGAGCAGCGTCTTGGCCGTCTCCGGGTCGAACTTGCAGGCGGTGCAGTTGCCCGGCTTGGCGCCCGGGGTCAGCGGGTTCGCCCAGCTGTCGGCCGGCTTGCGGGTGCCGAAGAAGATCTTGTCCGAGATCTCCTGCCGGTTGACCGCAAGCGACACCGCACGACGCAGCTTCGGGTTGGCGAAGCGCTTGTCGTAGATCGGGAACGCGATGAACGCGGTCGACGGCGTGACGGTCGAGCGGCCCCGGTCACCGAGGTCGGTCTTCCACTTGTCACCGGCGAGCGCCGAGGTGGGGACAACCTCCATGAAGTCGAGGTTGTTGGCCAGCAGGTCGGCGTAGGCGGCGTTGTCGTCCTGGTACAGCTTGACGTCGACGTCCTTGACCTTCATCTTGTCGCGAAGGTTGTAGTCGTCGAAGCGCGTCAGCTTGATGAGGGCGTTGTCGTCCCACGACACGAACTTCACCGGGCCGTTACCGATCGGCTTGCGACCGAACTCCTCGGGCTTCATGGTGAAGAAGGCGTCCGGCAGCGGCATGAAGGCGCTGTAGCCGAGCTTGGTCGGGAAGACAGCGGTCGGGGCCGCCAGGGTGACCTCGAAGGTCTGCTCGTCGATGACCTTCAGGCCGGACAGCTCCTTGGCCGTCGGCTCGGGGGCCTTCTGCGGGCCGTCCGCGCCGTCCGGGTCCGAGGTGTAGGTCTTGTCGAAGCCCGCGATGTCCGCGAAGAAGGTGCCGTTCTGCGCGCCGTTCGGCGAGTAGGCGGCCCAGTTCCAGGCGTCGACGAAGTTCTTCGCCTTGACCTCGGTACCGTCGTGGAACTTGGTACCGGCCTTGATCTTGATCGTGAAGACCTTGGAGTCCGTGGTGTTGATGGACTCCGCAAGCGCGTTACGCGGGGCCCCACCGTCGTTCGGGTACTCGACCAGGCCGGTCCACATCCAGTCGATGATCTTGCCGCCGCCGGTCTCCGTGGTGTTCGACGGGACCAGCGGGTTCTCCGGCTGGACGCCGTGAACAACGATCGCGCCGTCCGCGCTGGCGGCAGTGTCGCCGTCACCGCCGCTCGAGCAACCGCTCGCGACAAGCGCGGCAG
Source organism: Micromonospora sp. NPDC003944 (assembly GCF_053605225.1). NCBI lineage: Bacteria > Bacillati > Actinomycetota > Actinomycetes > Micromonosporales > Micromonosporaceae > Micromonospora > Micromonospora sp. NPDC003944. The sequence goes on along the minus strand of NZ_JBSGIV010000037.1, from coordinate 5,985 downwards.
CCGCGCTGAGCGCGATAGCGCCCGTCGCCCGCTTCGAGACTCTCATTCCGAGGGGCCTCCTCTTTCTAACCAGGTTCCGTCGTGGGTTTCACGCACGTTTTTGGGGGTGACACCGCCCGACCACCCCGGGGCGCGGGTCGCCGGGACCACAGGGAAGTTGGGGACACCCCTGATGTTCCGATCCGCCGGGCTCCCCACCAACGAGGCGTGACACGACGCAATCGACACAGCCACGGGCCGCCGTTACCGGCGGAAAACGTGGTCGTGGGGCGTACGGAGTGCCACACACCGATGGTGAGGTGCTGCCACTGTGACACCCACTGGCCGCTTCCGTGAAGGTGCCGTTATCAAGCCGTTAGTTGCCCGCCACGTTGCCGATACTTGAAAAATGATCATAAAACGGTCGCCGCAGACGTCACTGAGCAGGAAATACGTTGCGCCACCCGTGCAGCAGGCCTCGACGGGTACACGAGCCCCGGGCCCATCCGGACCCGGTGGGACGTCCGTCACCACTCATGTTTCGACCCGTCCGGATGAGGGCGCGTAGGGCTACCCGGGCACGATCACCGGCTGGGTGTACGAGGGTGCGCCGGACGTTTCTCTGATCCTCGCCGACACCGACCCACGGTCAGACGAGCCGGCGGTCCGCCGCCCAACGGGAAAGCTCGTAGCGGTTGGACATCTGAAGCTTGCGCAACACGTTCGACACGTGCGTCTCCACCGTCTTGATGGAGATGAACAGCTCCTTGGCGATCTCCTTGTACGCGTACCCCCGGGCCAGCAGCCGCAGCACCTCCCGCTCACGGTTGGTGAGCTGGTCCAGCTCCGGGTCGGCCACCGGTGCGTCCGGTCGGGCCGCGAAGGCGTCGAGCACGAACCCGGCCAGCCGTGGGCTGAACACGGCGTCCCCGTCGGCCACCCGACGGATCGCGGCGGCCAGCTCGTCCGGGGAGATGGTCTTGGTGACGTAGCCGCGGGCACCGGCACGGATCAGCCCGATCACGTCCTCCGCCGCGTCGGAGACGCTCAACGCGAGGAACTTGACCTGCGGGTGCGTACGCCGCATCGCCTCCAACACCGCGCGACCGCCACCGTCGGGCATGTGCACGTCGAGCAGCACCACGTCCGGGCCGACGGCGGCGATCCGGGTGACCGCCTCGGCCACCGTGCTCGCCTCGCCCACCACCTCGACGTGGGCGCCCAACTCCGCGCGCACCCCGGCTCGGAACATGGCGTGGTCGTCCACCAGGAACACCCGCAGCCGCTCGGGGCGGGCACCCGCCGGGTCGAGGTGCTCGGTCGACTGCTCGGCCATGGTCATCTGTTCCTCTCCGCTGCGGACGAGTCCCGGGAGATCGGCAGGATCAACCGGACCTCGGTCCCCTCCCCCGGGCCGGACCGGATCTCGGCCCGTCCGCCGTGCCGCTTCATCCGCCCGATGATCGAGCCGCTCACGCCGTGCCGGTGGTCCTCCACGGTATCCGGATCGAAGCCCTTGCCCCGGTCCCGGACGAAGACGCTTACCTGATCCGGCTCCACCTCGGCGTAGAGCGACACGGTCTGCACGCCGGCGTGCCGGGCGGCGTTCACCAACGCCTCCCGCGCGGCCGCGACGAGCGCGCCGACCTTCTCGTCGGTCTCCCGGTCCCCCACCACCACCGTCTCCACGCTGATCGCGAAGGTGTCCTCGACCTCGGCGGCGGCCTGTTCCAGGGCGGCGGCGAAGCGCTCGCTCGGCGAGGCGGTCGGCTTGTAGAGCCAGTTGCGCAGGGACCGCTCCTGCCCCCGGGCCAGCCGCTGCACCGTCTTGACGTCGCCGGCGTTGCGCTGGATCAGGGCCAACGTGTGCAGCACCTGGTCGTGCACCATCGCCGCCAGCTCGGCCCGCTCCTGCTCGCGGATGCGCCCCTCGCGCTCCGAGCGGAGCTGGTTGTACGTCCGCCAGAGCACCGGCGCGGCGACCACACCGACACCCGCCAGCCCGACCAGTGCGAAGATCACGCCGTTGATCACCGCGTCGAAGTTCTGTGCCGGCGAGTAGACGGCCGCGACGCCGATGATGCCGACCGCGACCAGGATCCCCCCGCCGATGAACCGGAGCACGAAGGCCCGCCGGTCGCTCTCCTCGACGACCGCGCCGAGCCAGGGCACCGGCATCGTGTCGCCCCACTGTCGGCGGCGCTCGGGCGCGGACTGGTGCCAGATGACCCCCGCGCCGACCGCGATGATCGCCACCAACCAACCTGCGGTGCCCGCCGCGCCCACCGAGTCGAAGACCATCACCTGGATCAACAGGACACCGAGCCCGATCCCCACGAACGGGAGGAGTTGGGCCACATCCCGCCGGGGCGGCACCGCGGTGTCGCCGGGCCGCAGCGGCACCACCGCCCAGAAGGCCGCGTAGAGCAGCAGGCCGAGCCCGCTCAGCCCGAGCAGGACCATGAACGCGACGCGTACCCGCAACACCGAGATGCCGAGATGGTCGGCGATGCCGGCGGCGACGCCGGCGGCCATCCGGTGCTCCGGGGCGCGGTAGAGGCGCGGGGGCGAGGTCACGGTGCTGATCGGAGGCTCCCTGGTGACAGGTCGAGGTGGGTGACTCGATCGTCACACGCTGCGGCGTCCCCGACCACGGGGACGCCCCCGACATTCCGGCCGCCGGATCTCAGGGTGGGGTCAGGGTCGGGTCCTGAGGTCGTTCGGGTTGACCGGGCAGCAGGATCGAAGCATGACCGAGGAAGCTGCCCCGCCGCCCCGACCGGGGTCGGCACAGCCGGGCGGTTCAGCACCGCCCCCGCCCACCACCACGCCCACCGACCGGACCGACCCCGGCACGTTCGGGCCGCACGCTGGCACCGACGCGACCGCCGGCACCGCACCCGGCGGTCCGGAGGACCGCTACGGGCCACCCGCGGCGGGCTACGGCCCAGGCCCCGGGTTCGCGGCGGGCACCGGTTACGGCCCGGGTGGTCCCGGTCCGTCCGCGCCGCCACCGCCGCTTGGCGGCACCGGCTTCACCTCACGGTACGGACTGGTCCGGCCGCGCGAGGGGCGGTACCTGGCCGGCGTCTGCGCGGCGATCGGTCGCGCCACCAACACCGATCCGGTGCTCTGGCGGGTGCTGCTCGCGGTGCTCGGGTTCTTCGGGGGCATCGGCATCCTGGTGTACGTCGCCGCCTGGCTGATCATCCCGAACGAGGGCGACACCGCGTCCCCCGTCGAGTCCATGCTCGGGCGCGGTCGCTCAAGCATGTCGCCGGTGACCGTGATCATCCTGGGCATCCTGGTCGCGGCCAGCTTCGCGTACATCGTCACCGACGCCTTCCGCGCGGTGCTGCTCGGCGCGGCCATCCTGGTCGCCGGCGCGCTCCTGCTCAATCGGGACAGCCGCTTCCCACGGCCCGGCACCCCGGGTGGCCCCCCACCCACCGTGCCACCCGGTAACCCGGCCGGCCCGGTCGTCCCGCCGGTGGCCTGGCCCGCACCGTCATATGGCGCCGCGCCGTCCACCGGCCCGGCGGTGACACCGCCGATGTTCAGCACCAACCCGGCGTACCCCGCAGCCACACCCGGGGCGGCACCCACCGTCACCATTCCGGCGTACGACACGCCACCGGCAGGTGGTCCGCTGCCGGCCGCCGCGACGCAGCCGGTGACCGGGGCGGGTGGGGTGACCGGGGTGGGCCTGGCCTCCGGGCAACCCGCCGACACGACCGCTGCCCAACCCGACTGGCCGAGCACCGCCATGCCCAGCGCCGGCTGGCCGTCGGCACCGGTGAGCGGCACACCCACCGCCCCGGCCGGCTACCCGACCGCCCCGCCGCCCTCCGGCTACCGTCCCCCGTTCGCGCCGCACGGCCCGTACGCTTCGCCGACCGCGGCCGCGCCTCCGCCCCGCAAACCGCCCAAGCCGCCGAAGCGCCCCAAGGAGCGCTCGCCGCTCGGCGCGGTGACCTTCTCACTGATCTTCCTGGTGCTCGGTCTGGTGGCCCTGCTCGACCTGCTCGACGTCTTCGCGGTCAGCGCCTCGGCATACTTCGCGGCCGCGTTGGCCACGATCGCACTGGGGCTGCTTGTCGGCACGTGGTTCGGTCGGGCGCGCTGGCTCATCGCGCTCGGTCTGGTCACCGCGGCGGCGCTGGCTACGGCGACAGTCGCCGAGTCCTACGACCGGGTGCGCGGCGTCGACGGCGCGGTGACCTGGGCGCCCACCGACTACCGCGACCTGGCGGACCGCTACGAGAACAGCTTCGGCGACGCCGTTCTCGACCTGCGCGGGATCGACTTCGCGAAACGGGACAGCCAGGTGACGGTGGCCGTGAACTTCGGCCAGGCGACAGTTGTCGTACCGCCGAACGTGGACGTCACCACCGTGGCCGACGTCAACGCCGGTGACGCCACCATCTTCGGCAACCGCTCCGGCGGGCTGGACGGCCGCCTCCGGGAGTTCACCGACGTCGGCGCGGACGGGCCCGGCGGCGGCACGCTGCGCCTCTACATCCATGTCAATGCCGGCAACCTGGAGGTGACCCGGTGAAGGCTCACCGCACAGATCTGGTGTCGTTCGCCTTCGGGCTCGTGTTCCTGGCGCTGTCCGCCTGGTGGTTACTCGCCCAACTGCTCGGGCTCTCGCTACCGCCGGTCGGCTGGTTCCTGGCCGGCGCGCTCATCCTGATCGGGGTCTTCGGGCTGGTCGGCGCGCTGCGCTCGGGTCGGCCGAACCAGCCGGACCCGGCCGCCGAGGCCGCCGCGCCCGTCTCCGGCCCGCCCGTCTCCGGCCCGCCCACGTCCGGTGCGCCCGTGCCGGTCTCCGGTGCCGCCACGTCGACCTCCGGCGTGGCCCTGCCGGCCTGGGAAGCCGAACGGTCCACCTGGGACGCTCCCTCCAGCGACCCGACGCTCGTCTCGCACCCGACGCTCGTATCGGACCCGGCGCTCTCCTCGGACCGGGCGGTGGAGACGCCGACCTCCGACGTGATCCACCCGGCCTGGTTGGCACACCCGCCCTCGGAACCGCCGACCGAGCCCATCACCGGGCCACCTGCCAAGGGCGACGAGGAGCCGACCGTCGGGATCGGCACCCCTCCGTCCGAGGGCGACGAGCCGACCCGGCCCAACCACCCGGTCGGGGCCGCCGACGACCAGCCGGGCGACGAGCGGGACAGGCCGGGTAGGGAAGCCTGACCTCGGGCGCCTGGCCGCGTCGGCCCACCGCATCCCCACGGCGGTGCGGCCGACGCGGACGGACGCATATGCTGGTCGGTGGAGATCTCGCCTCCGCCGGCCGGCCCGTCCCGCCCATGGCGGTCCCGCCGCGATTCCCGTCTCTACCCCCGTCAGGAGCCCGCCCGACATGACCCAGTCCCCCGCCGTGCGTACCACCGGCCGGTCCGGTCCGGTCCGCATCGGCGAGCGCGCCGCCCGTACCCTCGTCGCCGAGCTGGCCCGCATCAACGACGCGAAGGCCGCCCTGCTGGTCGGGGCGAACCCGGACTCCGCGGTGCTGGCCGCGGCGATCGAGGCGCTGCTCCCCGGTGACCGGCTCACCGTGGTGCCCACCGAGCCGTTCGGCGCTGCGGCGCTCCGCGAGCACGTCAACGCCCAGGGCCGTTGGGTCGCCGACCGGGTCAACGTCGTCGACTCGCTTGCCGAAGCCGAGGCCGCCGCGGTCGTCATCGCCGGTGAGGCGTTCACCGGCACCGCCGAGGCGACCCGCAGCGGCATCGAGGGGTTGGCCAAGTACCTGACCGACGGCGCGGTGTTGAGCGTCGCGACCGTCACCACGCCCGGCCGGACCGAGGGCGCCGCGGCCGAGTTGGCCCGACAGGACGCCCTCTACGGGGTCGGCGCGGATCTGGTGCTGCGCAACTCGCCGCCGGTGCGGGTCTACCGACTGCGGTTCACCCCGGCCAGCCCGGCCGCAGCCGACAGCCTGGCCCCCGCGTACCGGCCGTCGAGTGTGCCGCTGACCCGGGGCATGCACAT
>NZ_JBSGIV010000036.1:0-72079 GCF_053605225.1 Micromonospora sp. NPDC003944 | reverse complement strand
CGGGCGACAACGTGACGCAAACCTCTTGATCAACAAGGACGAGAGGGGTTGGGGGGGTGGGCGGGGTGGGGGGTTGGGGGGTTTAGGGGGTTTTGGGGGTTGGGGGTTCGCCGGAGTCCAGGACTGCCTGGGTCCAGCCGCCCTCGATGACGCCGCTCGCGTTCAGGACGGCCCAGTCGACCACGTCGGTCACCTCCACGACCACGGGGGCGCCGATGCGGACGCTCTGGTCGGTGTTGGCGTCGCTGGCGCTCACGCCGACGATGCGCTCCGGGGTCTCCCACGAGGTGACGCCCGCCCAGACGTACTCCGGGCCGTCGTCCCCGGGCAGGCCGTACTTCACCACCAGCTGCGACTCGGTGGGGAACCGGCCGGCCACGAACCGGGCCCGCGCGTCACCGAGCGCGGCGCGGGCGGTGGCGACCGCCCGGCTCATCGCGTCACCGGAGCGGGCGTAGCGCACGTCCGGTTGGATCCCGGAGAACAGGGTCGCGCAGGCGGCCGCGTAGTAGCGCCCGTCCGGGCCGGGGTGCCCGGCCGGTGGGCGCAGGCTGAGGAACGAGTCGGCCTCCGGGTCGGTCGCCGGGTCCAGTTCGAGGCGGAGCAGCACCGGGGCGGTGGCGCCGTGCTGCTCCGGATTGCCGTACGCCACCGCGATGTCGTGCCCGGTGACCGTGGCCAGCACCGGCAGCTGCACGAACGCCGGCACCTCCTCGCCGGTGAGCCCGTCGGTCCAGTCCCGCAGCAGCCGGCGGGCCGCCCCGGTCATCACCGCGCCCCAGGCCCGGGTGAGGTGGTCGGGCACCCCCTGGGTCTGCAACTCCAGCAGGCCGAAGCGGCGCAGCCCCTTCGTCGTGAACCACAGGCCCTCGGTGTCCGAGGAGTACGGCACCAGCACCCAGTCGACGAGTCGGATGCGGCCCTGCTCGTCGGGGAGGGAGCGCAGCGCGGTCGCCGGGTCGAGGAACTGCAGGCCGAAGACGTCCACCACGTCGCTGTCGACGGACTCCGCCACGGCGGCCGCGACCGCCCGGGCGGCCCACTCGTGCGCGGGCGGCCAGCCGGGCCGGTACTCGGCCTGCACGACCACCAGGTGCGTCGCCGCCGCCAGCCGGGCCAGTTGCTCCTCGGTGGCGCCGAACGCGGTGAGCAGGTCCGGCGGCAGCTCGGGGAACTCGGCGATCGGCCGGGTGTCGACGCTCATCAGCGGGCTGTCGAGCATCTGCCGGGCCAGCCCGTGCACCGGCTCGGCGAGGCGGCCGGCCAGGGCCGCCACCGCGGTCTTCGCACTGACCTTCGGTAGCCCCACCATCGGCACCAGATAGGTCGCGCTGAGCGACTCCGGCACCGGTACGGGCAGGAAGTCGTCAGTGATGAGCATTGTGGGATCCCCCGGTGGCCGCGCCGGTGTTGTCGAGCCGAACGCTACCCGGCCCGCCCTGCCCGGTTCAGCCGGACAGCACCAGACCCAGGTAGACCAGCGTGGTGACCACCTCGACGGTCGCGCCGAGGACGTCGCCGGTGATCCCGCCGAGCCGGCGTACCACGTGGGTGAGCAGCGCCAGCGCGACGGCGATGGCGGCCACGACGGCCACCGGCCCCTGCCACGGACGGCCCGGCGCCGCGGGCACCGCAAGCAGCACGACGGCGACCGCGCCGGCGGCCAGGGCCACCGGGCCGACCGTGCCGGCGACGAGCGCGCCCAGCCCGTCGGGCCGGGCCGCCGGCACACCCCGTCGGCAGGCCAGCGTGACGCCGAACCGCCCGGCCGCGGTCGCCGCGACCACCGCCGCGAGGCACGCCGGCCAGGACCGACCCGCGAGGTCGGCGAGCGCCGCAGCCTGCACCAGGAGTACGACCACCAGGGCGACCACCCCGAACGGACCGACGTCCGGCTTCTTCATGATCTCCAGGGCGGCCGCCCCCCGCCGGTACGAGCCGAGCGCGTCCACCGTGTCGGCCAGCCCGTCCAGGTGCAGCCCTCGGGTGAGCAGCGCGGCGACGCCGACTGTCACACCGGCCGCCACCAGCGGGGGAGCGAGCGCGCCGGTCAGCAGCAGCACACCGGCCAGCAGGGCGCCGAGCAGCGCCCCGACCACCGGGGCGAGGGCCATCGCCACGCCGGCGACCTGGCAGTCGATGCGCCCGGCCCGCACCGGCAGCGTGGTGAACGTGGTGACCGCCAGTCGGGCTCCGGCGAGGAGCCGAGGCTCAGCCGGCACGCCAGCCCGACGCCGGCTGCTCGTCCGCCCCGGTGCTGGTCGGGCCCGGCCCGGCCGGCTCCGGCTCGGCGAAGTCGGGCTCGGTCGAGTCGGGCCCGGTGGAGTCGAGATCAGCGAGGTCCGGGTCGGTGGACTCCGGCTCGTCACCGCTCAGGCCGATGTCGTCCGCGCCGGCAAGCGACGGGTGCACCGGCAGCGCGGCGGAGAGCGCCAGCACCGAGCGCAGCAGCGGCAACGCGACAAGCGCGTTCGCGCCCTCGCCGAGGTCCAGCCGCAGGTCGAGCAGCGGGGTGAGGCCCAGCACGTCGGCGGCGAGCCGCACTGCCGGGTGCCCGCCGTGGTCGGCAAGCAGGCACCAGTGTCGGGCCTGCCCGGCCAGGTCACGGCTCACCATGCCGGCGGCCAGACCGACAGGTCCGTCGAGCAGCACCGGCACCCGGCGGGCGGTGGCGCCGAGCAGCACGCCGGTGGCCACCGCCACGTCGCCGCCGCCCAGCTCGGCCAAGATGTCCTTGGCGCCACGCGACGACCGGCGGGTGCGGTGCAGCGCGTCGCGTACCGCCGCGCAGCGGATCATCCACGCCGCGTCGTCGATCTCGCCGGAGTCGGTGATCACCCGGCCCAGCACGGCGGGTGGTTCCGCGCCCGCGGTGGCCGCGAGCACCGCCGCGGCCGCCGCCTCGGTGCCGGCACCGCACGCCCCGAGAACAAGCAGTTGTACGCCGGCGTCGGCGGCCTGTTCGGCCAAGCGCCAGCCGTAGCGCAGCGCGGACTCCACCTGCTCCGCCGCGAGGGCCGGCTGGTCCTCGATCGGCGCGGAGGCCGGAGTGTCCACCACCTGCAGACTGGCGCCGCTCTCGGCCGCCAGCCGTGCCAACGCGCCCCGGCCGGCGCGGGCCTGCGCGGCGCGGCGCGCGGACTCACCGGCGATGGAGCCGGCCGCCGCGCCGCCGGCGTGGTCGCCGTGCAGCAGCAGCACCCGCACCGAGCCCCAGGCGGCGGGGGTCGAGGTGCCCTGGGTGGCGGCGGCGAAGCCCACCACCCGGTCCAGTACGCCCAGCCCGGCGCCCGGTACGTCGAGCGTGGCAAGTCGGTCCACCGCCTGCGGGCCCGCGTACTCGTCGGGCATCGGCAGTTCCATGCCGGGCTGGATGACCAGCCCGGTGGCCACCATCGGCAGCGCCATGGTCGGTGCGGCCCAGGCGTTGCCCGGCTCCTGGGTCGGGGCGGCCGGCGGCGTGTGGGTCAGCACCTCGGGCAGCTGCACCTCGGGGGTCGGCCCGGTGTCGGCCAGGCTCGCCAGCACCGGTGCGCTTGCGGCGGCCGTCGACGAGGTCACGGTGGCGGGTGTGGCCGGCTCGGCCGCGCTCACGGTGGCGGCCGTCGGCGTGCTCACGGTGGCCGCAGCGGCTGCCGGCGTGCTCACGGCGCTCGGCCCGGTCGCGCCGGCGGCCGGCTTGAGCCAGACCGGCTGACCGGCGACGACAAGCGCCACCGCGTCGCAGGCGTCGGCGACCGCGCGGTTGGCCGCGCCCAACGCGTCGGTGAACGCCCGACCCAGCGGGGTGGTCGGCACCAGCGACAGCCCCACCTCGGGGCTCACCAGCACCACCCGGGCGGTGCAGCCGCGGATCGCCTCGGCCAGCTCGGCGATCGTCGCCACGTCGTCGGCGGGCTGGTGGTCCGGGTCGAGCAGCACCGTCACCCAGCCGCCCAGGTCGTCGACGAGGAACGTCTCGTTGGGCTCGGCGGACGCGAGCACGTCGGCCAGCCGGCGTGGGTCCGCCGAGGTCTCCTCGGTGGTCCAGCTGCCCGGCCGTCGGGCGCGGTGCGCCGCCAGCCGGGTCGCCCACTCGGTGTCCTCCGGGTCGCCCTCGGGCGCGGTGGCGACGTAGCGGACCACCGGCGCGTCGGTGACCAGGGACTCGGCGAACTCGGACTTGCCGGACCGGATACCGCCGAGCACCAGGACCGTGTTCCACCCGTCAACGGACATGCCCGTACCTTAGTTCGCTCGCCTCATGTCTGGGCACGTCGCCCCAGCCCTCGCGAAGATCAAAGCCCGTTCCGCAACCATTGCGGGAAAGCGTCCAGTTTCCTGCTCCGGACGCGGCGCGACCCCGGGCCGCCTCACCCGCCGCCGCTGGCAATCTTGGACACTTACCGTTCGCGCGTAACGGAAAGTGTCCAAGATCTACCCTGCCAACTCCCGCGCGCACGCGGGGACCACCGGCGCGGTTGGCGATGATCAGTCGCAGTGTTCGAAGCCGCTGCCGTAGCTGGCCCCGCCGGTGGCGCCGCCCCACTTCACGCACGTCCCGGCGGCACTGGCCTTCACCGGCCCGGCGTAGTAGTCGAACGACCCGCTGTCGGTGCTCCGGGCCCGCCCCTGCACCTCCAGGTACGCGGACGCCGCCGACTTCGTCCCGACCGCGGTGTCCTTGAGGGTGACCACGCAGTTGGTGCCGGTGCCCGAGTGGTACGTCAGGAATACCCGGCCCTTGCGCTTCCCGTCCGTGCCCGTCAGTGTCGCCGAGTCGATCACCTGGTAGCCGCTGCCGCACGCCTGCGCCGCAGTGTACGGGTTGGGTCGGCTGGACGGGGTGCGGCTGGGCGTCGGTCGGCTGCTGGTCGTACCTGTCGGCGTGCTGCCCGGTGCGCCGGCGGTCCGGCCCGGCCCGCCGCTGGCCGTCGGGTCTGCCGGGGATCCGGTCGGGTCGGCCGTCGCGGTGCGGGCGGCGCCGGGCGTACCGCTGGGTCGGGGCCCGGTCGTGGTCGCCTCCCCGGGCGGGGGCGGTGCGTCGGTGACCGCCACCGACTCGCCGGCCAGCGCGGGTGGCTGGTCCGTGGAACCCGGCTTCGCCTCGGGCCGCAGCGCCACCACGGCCACCGCGACGACGAGCGCGACGAGGACGACCGCGCCCGCCCCGACCAGCAGTGGACGGCGTCGGCCCACCGGCCCGATTCCGATCGCGTCCTCCCGGGTCGGCTTCGGCTCGGTCGTCGGTTCGACCGCGACGCTCGCCGCTGGGCGTAGAGCGGCAGGCCCCGCCGACACCGACCCGGCGGGCGGCGTCGCCGCGACCGGCGAGGCGGAAGACAGGCTGGCCGGCGAGGCGGGAGCCAGGCTGGCCGGCGACGCGGAAGCCGGGCCGGCCGGAGTGGCGAGGGACGGGCCGGCCGGCGGCGCGGGGGCCGGGATGGCGGGCGAGGCGGCGGCCGGGACACCCGGGGTGGGAGCGGCGAGCGCCCACGGAGGTCGGGCCGAGACCGGGATGCTCGCCAGGGTCGCGTCCCGGGCGTCGGCGGCGGCAGCGGCCAACTCGGCGGCGCTGCCGAACCGGTCCTCCGGACGCTTGGCCAGCGCGCGGGCCACCACGGCGGCGACCGCCGGTGGGGTGTCCGCCGGCAGCGCCGCCGGGTCCTCCTGGGCGTGCCGCAGCGCCACCGCGAGCGGGTTGTCACCGTGGAAGGGCGGCTGGCCGGCAAGGCAGAAGTACGCCACCGCGCCGAGCGCGTAGACGTCGGTGGCGGCCGAGACCGGCTGACCGGTGGCCTGCTCGGGCGACATGTACGAGGCGGTGCCGAGCACCATGTTCGCGGCGGTGAGCCCGGCCATGTTCCGGGAACGGGCGATGCCGAAGTCGACGAGCACCACCCTGCCGTCGGCCTTGACCAGCAGGTTGCCCGGCTTCACGTCGCGGTGCACGATGCCGGCGAGGTGGGCGGTGTGCAGCGCGTCGGCGGCCTGGGCCAGCACCGACATGGTGGTGGCCGGATCAAGCCGCCGCACCGTGCGCACCCGGACGGACAACGGCTCGCCGTCGACGTACTCCATCACCAGGTAGTCGACCTGGCTGCCGTCGTCGAGCACGGCCTGCCCCACGTCGTGCACCGGGACCACGCCGGGGTGCCGCAGCGCGGCGAGCATCCGCGCCTCGGCCCGGAAACGGGCGGTGAACTCCGGATCGGCGACAAGCGACGGGAGCAGCACCTTCACGGCGACCTCGCGTTCGAGCAGCACGTCCGTGCCGCGCCAGACCGCGCCCATCCCGCCCGTCGCCACCCGTTCACCGAGCCGGTACCTGTCGCCGAGCAGCACTCCCCGTGTCAGCACCGAGCCACCGTACCGGCCGACGTCGATCGGATCGATCCACCCCGTAGGCCTCCGCCGGGGGAGAGCGAGCGGCCGTTGCGCGCCGGGCCGACTACGCTGGCGGGGGTTCGTCCCACGGGGACTTCAGCGGCGAGGGGAGACGCGGCATGGCGTGGAGCTGGCGGTACGAGGGCACGGACGGCCAGACGGTCGAGGGACCGGCGGAGTCGTTCGGCAGCCAGGCCGACGCCGAATCCTGGGTCGGTCAGTCCTGGCGTGAGCTCGCGGCGTCCGGCGTCACCTCGGTCGCGCTCGTGGAGGACGACCGGGTGGAGTACCGGATGAGCCTGCTGCCCACGGCCGAGTGATGGCCTACGACCGCCCGAGCGGCGACGGGCTGGTCCTCGGCGTCCCCAAGGCGGCGTTCCGCCCCAGCCCGGTCTTCCTCGGCCTGGTCGCGCTCTTCGCGGTCAGCGGGGTGCTGACCTGGAACGCGTACGGCAGCGTCCGGTTCAACGTCTTCCTCTTCGTGGTGTCCGGCTGGCTGGTGTCGCTCTGCCTGCACGAGTACGCCCACGCGGTGGTGGCCTACCGGGCCGGCGACCGGGACATCGCGCACCGCGGTTATCTGACGCTCAACCCGTTCAAGTACACCCACCCGTTGCTGTCGATCGTGCTGCCGGTGGTGGTGGTGCTGCTCGGCGGCATCGGCCTGCCCGGTGGCGCGGTCTGGGTGGACCGGCACGCCATTCCGGGTCGGCTGCGGCATACCCTGGTCAGCCTCGCCGGCCCGGCGACCAACGTGCTGTTCACGTTGGTGTTGGTGGTGGCGGTGCGGCTCGGCACCCAGTCGGGTGGTCCGGTGGAGTTCTGGGCCGGGGTGGCGCTGCTCGCCTTCCTCCAGCTCACCGCAAGTGTGCTGAACCTGCTGCCGGTGCCCGGCCTGGACGGCGGCAACATGATCCAGCCGTGGCTCAACCCGCAGTGGCGCAAGATGTACGACCTGTTCGCGCCGTACGGCTTCATCCTGCTGTTCGCGCTGCTGTGGAACCCGCGCATCGGGGGCTGGTTCTTCGACGCGGTCTTCGCGGTCGGTGACCTGCTCGGTCTGCCCTCGTGGCTGTACGCCACAGGTCTGGAGCTGATCCGCTTCTGGCAGGGCTGAGCCGACCCGACCCGGTCGGCGCGAGGGTGTCACGCCGGCCGGGTCGAACGGCGTCAGGGGCGCTGCGCGGGGGACTCGGTCTTCGCCGGGTTCCGCTCGACGATCGGCTCGACGATGTCGTCGATCGCCGTGAGCAGGTCGGCGTCGAGCTTCACGCCGACCGCCTTCACGTTGTCCTGCACCTGCTCGGGGCGGGACGCGCCGATGATCGCCGACGCGACGTTGCGGTTCTGCAGCACCCACGCCACGGCGAGCTGGGCCATGCTGAGCCCGGCCTGCTCGGCGAGGGGCTTGAGCTGCTGGACCCGGGTCAGCACGTCGTCGTTCATGAATCGGGAGATGAAGCCCTTGCCCGACTTCTCGTCGGTGGCGCGGGAACCGGCCGGCGGCGGCTGGCCCGGCAGGTACTTGCCGGAGAGCACGCCCTGCGCGATCGGCGACCAGACGATCTGCCCGACGCCCAGATCTTCGCTTGCCGGCACGACCTCGGTCTCGATGACCCGCCAGAGCAGCGAATACTGCGGCTGGTTGGAGATGAGCGGGATGCGCAGCTCCCGGGCGAGCGGGTGGGCGGCGCGCAGTTGGGCGGCGGTCCACTCGGAGACGCCGATGTAGTGCGCCTTGCCGGAGTGGACGACGTCGGAGAACGCCTCCATCGTCTCTTCCAGCGGGGTGCTGTTGTCGTAGCGGTGGGCCTGGTAGAGGTCCACGTAGTCGGTGCGCAGTCGGCGCAGCGAGTTGTTGATCGACTCGCTGATGTGCTTGCGGGACAGGCCACGGTTGTTGCGGCTGGGCCCGGTCGGCCAGTAGACCTTTGTGAAGATCTCCAGGCTCTCCCGGCGCTCGTTCTGCAACGCCCGGCCGAGCACGTCCTCGGCCCGCCCCCCGGCGTACCCGTCGGCGGTGTCGAAGGTGGTGATCCCCGCGTCGAGAGCGGCCCGGACGCAGGCGAACGCCGCATCCTCCTCGACCTGCGAACCATGGGTGATCCAGTTGCCGTACGAGATCTCGCTGACCATCAGGCCGGAGCGGCCCAGGTGTCGGAATTCCATGACCCGACCCTAGCCCTAGTGGATCACCATCGGCGACCGGCGACTCAGAGCACCGGATTGGCGTCGGTGAGTAGCCGGTCGATCTCCTCCAGCACCTCGGCGCGGTCGCGGTGCACCGGGTCGATGAGCGGCACGCCGCGCCGGTCCAGTGCGCCCCACCGCCCGTTGCCGCTCTCGACCAGGAACGCCACCGGGTGGATGACGAGCATCGGGTGTGCCGGCGGGACCAGTACCGTGCCGGTGCGGTCCACCACGCCCCGCCGCCCGGCCACGTCGACCACGGCGAGCCCCTCGTCGGTGAACCCGTCGACCTGCTGACCGTCGGCCAGCTCGGTGACGAAGGCGTGGTAGCGGGTGGGTACGACGACCCGGCCGGTCCGGTCGACAGCCCCCCACCCCTCACGCCGCACCGCGGCCAGCCCGCGCCGGAACGGTCGTACCTCGGCGAAGTTCGGCGCGACCTGCACCGCGCCGGTCGCGTCGATCGCCGTCCAACCGCCCTCGCCGACCACCCAGGAAAGGCCGTCGCTGAACGGGTGCGCAGCCCGGAAGGACGGCGGGATCACCGTCGTACCGAGCAGGTTGATCAGCGACCAGCGGTCGTGGTCCGGCCGGCGGACCCACGCCAACCCGTCGCTGAAGGGCTGCGCCTCCGCGTACCGGGCGGGGATGACCACCTCACCGTCCTGGCTGGTGTAACCCCACATGGGCCCGTCCCGCTCCGGCACCGGGGGTCGGTCCCGGTCGAGCACCTCGTCCCGACCCCGGGGGTACGGCCCGAAGCCACCCGCCTCGGCCCGGACGGTGACCGCGTCGAGAGCCACCCGAACCCGGTCCAGCAGTTCGGCGTCGCCGGCGCCCCGCAGGTCGAGCGCCTTCTCGAAGTGCTCGCAGGCCTCCATGAGCCGCCCCTGGTCGTAACACGACCGCCCGGCGTGCTCGTGCAGCGCGGCCCGCAACCGGTCGGGCAACTCGATCGAGTTGGCCTGGGCGAAGAGCTGGTCCGCCTCGGCGAAGTCGCCACGCCAGCGCAGCACGTGCGCCAGCCGGGCCTGGGCCAACGCGGTCCGGCGCAGTTCCCCGGTGGCCTCGGCGTAGGTGAGGGCGAGCCGGCCGTCGGCCAACGCGTCGTCCAGGTCGCCGAGAATTCGCGAGGCCACCGCCCGCAGGCTGAGCAGCCGGGCCCGCGCGCGATTGTCGACGGCCGAGCCCAACTTCTCGGTCAGCCGCCGCCGGATGGCCCGCAGGTCGTCCGGCTCGGTCAGGTCCTCGCGCAGGGTGACCGGGTCCAACCGCCAGCGGTACGCGGCAAGCACCTGCTCCGGGTCGCCCGGGTCGGCCAGCGACGGGCGGGTCACCACCGGCGGGGCGTCGTCGGGTGGCGCGGACACCTGCACGTTCTCCCCGTCCGAGCCGCTCCTCGGGTCGGGAACAGCCGGGGCGGGTGGCCCGGATGTCGGCTCCACCGACGCCGCTGGCGGCCCGGAGACGGGCATGGGCGGTCCGGAGACGGGCGTGGGTGGTCCGGAGACGGGCGTGGGTGGCCCGGAGACGGGCGCCGCCTCGGGCGTGGGTGGTGCGGGCGTGGGCGCTGGTGGTGAGGCCGGTGGCGCGGAGACGGGCACCGCCGACACGGGCGCTGGTGGCGCGGAGACGGGCGCTGCGGCTGGTGGCGCGGAGACGGGCACTGCGGCTGGTGGCGCGGAGACGGGCACTGCGGGCGGGGCCGATACCGGCGATGCCGGCGGCGCGGAGACCGGCGTGACCGCGACGGGCGGTGCGGAGACCGGTGTGACCGACAGCGGTGGTGCGGAGACCGGCGTGACCGACAGCGGCGGTGCCGAGATCGGCGTGACCGACAGCGGTGGTGCCGAGATCGGTGTGACCGACAGCGGTGGTGCCGAGATCGGCGTGGTTGTGTCGTCCCTGGGCGGCACGGACAGCGCAGCGTCGACGGACCACTCTGCTCGCGAGCCGTC
Organism: Micromonospora sp. NPDC003944; assembly: GCF_053605225.1. Taxonomy (NCBI): domain Bacteria; kingdom Bacillati; phylum Actinomycetota; class Actinomycetes; order Micromonosporales; family Micromonosporaceae; genus Micromonospora; species Micromonospora sp. NPDC003944. Next base: position 61,565 of record NZ_JBSGIV010000036.1, on the reverse strand, counting down.
CGTGGGGTTCGTGCCAGGCTCGTCGGTCGCATCCGCCGGCCCGTCGGGTGGCGCGAGGTCGTCCGTCGGGTCGTGCACGACCGGATCGGTGTCCTCGTCCGACGAGACGGCGGAGGACGGCTGGTCGACCCCGCCCCCGAGCCTGACGCCGTCTTGGTCGCCCAGGTCGGCTCCGGAGTGGTCCGGGGGCATCGCGACGACAGGTACGCCGGAGACGGGTTGGTCGTCCACCGTTGTCAGGTCGGGAGTGGGCTGCGGGTCGTCGTCCAGGTCGTCCGCCCAGAGCCGGGGGGCACCGGAGACCGGGCGGGCCGGCGGTGCGGAGACCGGGGCGAAGGCCTCGTCCGGTGTGGTCGGTGCCGTGAAGAGGTCGGGGTCGGCGGCCGTCGCCTCGTCGTCGGCGGCGTCGAACGACTGCTGATCGGTCGCCGGCTCGTCCTGGTCGGACTCGGCGGGCTGAGCGGGGCTGAACCATGCCTCCGGCCCCCGGGCACCCGGGACGTCGCCGGGCTCGGGAACGGCCGCCACCGGCTCGTCCGAGGGCGGCGGGGGTACGTAGCGGCGCGGCGTGCCGGGTGCCAGCGGGAGCGCCGGCGCGATGTCCTCCACCGGCGGCTGCGGGGACACGGGAGCAGGAGCCACCGGGGTCGGGTCGGCCGGGGTCGGGGCCGGGCGGTTCGCCGGGGGCCCGGGCGCCTGCCAGGTGGGCGGCGGGGCCACCGACGGGCGGGCGTCGACAGTCGGGGCCGGCCGCTCCGGCGAGTGCGAGCGCTGCGGCGCGGCCGGTCGGTCGGCGGCGTGCGGCCGTTCCGGCGAGTACTTGCGGTCCGGGGAGGCCGGGCTGCGGTCGGTCGCTGGGGCGCTGGCCGTCGGCTCGTCGACCCGACGGCGATCCGGGCCCGGCTCCTCGCCACGCCGCTGGTCCGCCGCGTGGTCTCCGCTGCCCGGACCGGCGTAACGCGGCGGCGGGGTGGGGCGTGCCCCGGCGCTCGGGTGTGGCTCGGCAAGCGGCCGACGGCCCGGTGCGGGCGTGGCCTCCGACCGCTCGTCGGCGCTTGGCGGGTCCACCGGCGCGGGCAGGTACTCCAGCCGCAGGCGTGCGGCGGGTGGCCCCGAGACGGGCCGGTCGGCGGCGGGCGAGACGGGGGCAGCCGACACCTGTCGGTCCCAGCCGGGTGCGGCAGGGGAGACGGGGGCCGGGGACACGGGTGCCGGAGACACCTGTCGCTCCGGGGCGACAGGGGGGACCGGCATGGCACGGCCGGACGCGGGTGGTGCCGTCGCGGCCGGGCGTACCGGTGGCTCGTCGTACCGCGCCGGGGTTGCCGCCGGTCGCTCGTCGGGCCCCGCCGGCCGCTCGGGCCGGGCGGCCGGTCGCGACGCGATGCCCGGCTCACCAGTGCGGTACGGGTCGGCGCTGCGGTGCGGGTCCGGGCTGCGGTGCGGGTCGGTGCGGTGGTCTGGCTCCCGGGTGCGGTCCGAGGTGTGGTCCTGGCGCACCGGACCCGGTGGTGGCCAGGGCAGACTGCCGTCCGACCGTTGGCCCGGCTGTGGCCGGGACTCGCGGTAGGTGTCCTCACGAGGCGCGTCCTCGCGGTACCCGTTCTCCCGGTACGCGTCCGGACGGGTCTGCTCGCGGGGTCGCCGGTCCGGGTACGCCTCGGCGCGGGCCGCCGCCTCACGGGGCTGCTGCCAGTGCGGGTCGGTGTCGGGCCGACGCCGGTCGTCGTCGAGGCGGGTCTGGTCGGGCAGGTCCGGTTCGGGCCGTCGCCGTCGTCCACCGTTGGCTGGCGGCGCTGCTCCGACGCCTTCGTCCGCGCGGTAGCGAGGCTCTGGGCGGCGTAGGTCGTCGCCGGCCCGGTCCGGGTACCCGTCGGAGCGGTAGCGCGCGCGGCCGTCCGCGGGTGCCCACGACTCGGCTCCGTCGGCGAAGCGGCCGTCGTGCTCGCGGGCGGGGCGGGCGGCGTACCCGTCGCCGGGGTGCCGTTCGTAACCGGCGGCCGGTCGCTCCGGTGTGCCGCGCCGACGTGGTGCGTCACCCGGCTCGGGCACCCAGCCGGGCTCGGGTCGGGGCGCGGGGGAGACCGGAGGCGAGCCCCGGTAGCCCCGATCCCGCTCGGTGGGCTCCGGCCGGGGACGGCGGGTGTCGTACGGCTGCTCCCGGTGCCAGGCGGCTTCCCGCGCCGGTCCCCGCTCGTCGGCGGGGCGTCGGTCGGACCAGGCGGTCCGGCGGTCCGACTCCGGCGAGCGGCGTTCGTCGCGGCGGGGCGGCTCGGGCAGCGGACGACGGTACGGCTCGTGGTCGTAGTGGCGGGAGTCGGCGCTGTCGGGTCGGCCGTAGGTGGACGCCTCCGACGAGCGCTCGTCGCCCCGGAGTCGGCCGTAGGCCGGTGTCTCGCCCGGCTCGTCGTCCACCCACGACCGACCGGGCGGTGCCTGTTCCGCTTGTGGCTCGTCGGACCAGGACCGGCCGAGGTAGGTGCCGTCCGGGCGGGTGGGCGCGAGCGGTGGCACCTCGGCGCGGCCGGACACCGTCGCCCGGCCGCGTGGTGGCGGCTGGTGCGACATGCCGATGTCGCCGGGGTAGCGCTGGCCAGGAAACTGGGGGTGCCACTCGCTTGTCGGTTCGACCACCCAGGACGGTTCGTTCGGGTCCGGCCACCTGTCGGTGTAGCGGCCGTTCATCGGTCGGGCCCGTCGCCGCACATGGCTGCTGGGCCGATCGTCGCCGGGCGCGAGCCGTGCGCGTCAGCCACCGGGTGACCGCTGGGCGTCCGGTCGCCGCCTGCCACGCCCCGGTGGCCGGCTCGCGTCCGCTCGCTCACGCGTTGTCACCTCGTTGCAAATTGTCGCGCTGGGGGCCGCACGTGCCGGTCAGACCGCCGCTAGGGCAGGCTGTGGCTGCGGATGGAGGGTAACGGCGTCGGCTCGCTCACCGCCACTGTGGTGCCGCCCACCGGCGCAAACGTTATCCCATTGGTTTCGGACATTTGGTCCTATAAGCGAATCCGGTCTCCGACCCTACCGCACTCGAGGACCAGGGGGCTCCGACGGGATCGCCGCCTCCGGTCAGGGATGCTCCATGATGAGGACGGCGAACGTGCCGGGAGCGAGCGCCTCGTAACGGTGCGGCGCGTCGCCGGGGAACGCGGCGTAGTCACCCGGGTCGAGTTCGACAGGCGCGGACTCGGGCCCCACCCGCAGCCGGCCGGCCGCGACCACCACGTGCTCGATGCTGCGCGGGGTGTGTCCCTCCCCGACCCGGACCGCCCCCGGTTCCAGCCTGATCAGGTAGACGTCCCGGCGCAGGTGCGCGGCGCCGGCGCTGAGCAGCGTTCCGCTGAAGTCGGCCTGCTCGGAGCGGACCTGGGGCCCGTCGCCGGCCCGGATGACCCGTACGACGTCGTCGACGGGCTCCACCAGCCGGCTGAACGGCACGCCGAGGGCGACGCCCAGCGCCCAGAGCGTCTCCACGCTCGGATTGCCGGTGCCGGACTCCAGTTGGGAGAGGGTCGACTTGGCCACCCCCGCCCGGCGGGCCAACTCGGTCAGCGAGATGCCGACGCGTTCCCGCTCCCGGCGCAGGGCGGCGGCGATGGTGGCCAGCGGGGCAGCCGGTTCCGAAGGCATGCCTTCGCTCCAGGGGGTCGAACGTTCGGTACGGCGAACAACGGCGACCCGTTCAGCATGATGACCGCCCGACACGGTCCGCGCAGTAACGGCGAAACTGCTGCCTCTGACGTGCCCGAGGCAGCAGTTTCGGTGGTGTTGCGCGGGGTCAGACCTTGTCGCCCAGCTTCACCTGGGGTGCCGGAGCGCGCATCCGCCGGAAGGTGATCGACCGCATGACCGCGTAGAGGAAGAGCGAGCCCATCCGCTGGTCGGTCTTCGGGAAGCGCTCCCGGACCAGCTTGCTGATCTTGCGGCAGATCAGCACCGAGTCGACGACCACGCCGAGCGCCAGTGCGCCCCAGAGCAGGTTGGAGATCAACCGGACCGGGGCCGGCATGGCCGCGTTCGACCCGACGAGCACGATCAGTGCCCCGCCGAAGAACCAGGTGCCGACGGTACGCCGGGAGTCGACCACGTTGCGCGCCAGCAGCCGCTCCGGGCCACGGTCGCGGGGGCCACCCTCGCGGCGGAACTCCGACGCGGCCTCGGCACGCAGTTGGCGGCGACGCTCGCGCTCCTCCTCCTTGGTGAGGGGGCGGCTGGGGCCGGCCGGGCGACGGCCGACGGTCGGCCGCTTGGGCGTCTCCCGACCCTTGGCCGGGGTGTAACCCCGGGGACGCTCAGCGGTCTCCTCGGGGGTCACCGAGGTGACGGCCTCGTCGACGAGGTCGGTGGACTTGCGGCGAAAGAGCGACGGCACGCGGCAAGGGTAGCCAACGTCAGGCGCCCGGTGCACATCGCGGTGTACGGCAGACGGCTCCAGGACGCCGGGCGCCCTGGAGCCGTCGTGGTCGAACGGTTGGTGACCGAGGTTACGGACGCTCGGCGTGCGCGCCCAGGTCGGCGAGCTTCGCCTCGAAGTCCTCGTAGCCCCGGTTGATCAGGTCCACGCCGTACACCCGGGAGGTGCCCTCGGCGGCGAGCGCCGCGATCAGGTGGCTGAACCCGGCCCGCAGGTCCGGGATGACCAGGTCGGCGGCGTGCAGCTTGCTCGGCCCGGCGATCACCGCGGAGTGCTTGAAGTTACGCCGGCCGAAGCGGCACGGCGTGCCGCCGAGGCAGTCCCGGTAGACCTGGATGTTGGCGCCCATCGAGTTGAGCGCCTCGGTGTAGCCCAGCCGCTGCTCGTAGACCGTCTCGTGGACGATCGACAGGCCACGGGCCTGGGTCAGCGCCACGACCAGCGGCTGCTGCCAGTCGGTCATGAAGCCGGGGTGCACGTCGGTCTCCAGTGCCACCGCGTTCAGCTCGCCACCGGGGTGCCAGAAGCGGATGCCGCCCTCCTGGCCGGGGTCGCCCAGCTTCGGTGCGCGGGCGTCGGTGACCTCGTACTCGCCGCCGACCGAGCGGAAGATGTTCAGGAAGGTCATCATGTCGGCCTGCTGTGCGCCGAGCACCTCGACGTGACCACGGGTCGCCAGGGCGGCGGCCGCCCAGCTCGCCGCCTCGATCCGGTCCGGAATGGGCCGGTGGGTGTAGCCGTGCAGCTTCGGCACGCCCTGGATCTCGATCACCCGGTCGGTGTGGACCTTGATGATCGCGCCCATCTTCTGCAGGATGCAGATCAGGTCGATGATCTCCGGCTCCACCGCGGCGTTGCGCAGCTCGGTGACGCCCTCGGCCATCACCGCGGTCAGCAGCACCTGCTCGGTGGCGCCGACGCTCGGGTACGGCAGGGCGAACTTGGTGCCGTGCAGCCCGTTGGGCGCGGACAGGTGCAGCCCCTCGGGCCGCTTGTCGACGGTGGCGCCGAACTCCCGCAGCGCCTGCAGGTGGAAGTCGATCGGGCGCGGGCCGATGTGGCAGCCGCCCAGGTCCGGGATGAACGCGTGCCCGAGGCGGTGCAGCAGCGGCCCGCAGAACAGGATCGGGATCCGGCTGGAACCGGCGTGCACGTTGATCTGGTCGGTGCTGGCGCTCTCCACGTTCGCCGGGTCGAAGACGAGCTCGCCGTCCTCGGTGCCGTCGGTGACCTTGACGCCGTGCAGGCCGAGCAGACCTCGCACCACCTCGACGTCGCGGATCTTCGGCACGTCGAACAATCGGCTCGGGCTGTCGCCGAGGAGCGCGGCGACCATCGCCTTCGATACCAGGTTCTTCGCGCCGCGCACGCGGATCCGCCCTTCGAGCGGAGTGCCTCCGTGCACAACCAGGACGTCGTCGGTCAACGCAACCTCCAGCGCGTCGGTGCTGCTGTGTTGATGGTGGGGAGCCTGAACGTTGTCGCTACCCCGGATGCGGCCACATCGAAACGGCTCGCGTGTGTCGTCGCTTGGGCAGCATAGCCCTCGGTGACGAAAAAGGACTCGGTCACATCGGCGTGTGTGGCATTAATCGGTGATCCGGCACTTTTGCGTACCAAGAGCGCTACGGATCGTGATCAGGCCGCGGCCGGTGGCGGAGTGTCCGAACCGGGCAGGGCGAGCATCTGGTCCAGTGCCACCCGGGCGTGGTGCGCCGTGTCCGCGTCCACCGTGATCTGGTTGACGACCCGGCCCGCGACCAGCTCTTCAAGCGCCCAGACCAGGTGCGGCAGGTCGATCCGGTTCATCGTCGAGCAGTAGCAGACGGCCTTGTCCAGGAACATGATCTGCTTGTCCGGGTGAGCCAGCGCGAGCCGGCGGACCAGGTTCAGCTCGGTGCCGAGCGCCCACGCCGAGCCGGCCGGAGCCGCCTCGATGGTCTTGATGATGTATTCGGTCGAGCCCACGTAGTCGGCGGCGGTGACGACCTCGTGCCGGCACTCCGGGTGGACCAGGACGTTCACCCCGGGCACCCGCTCCCGAACGTCGTTGACGCTGTCGAGCGTGAACCGGCCGTGCACCGAGCAGTGCCCCCGCCACAGGATCATCGTGGCGTCGCGCAGCTGCTCGGGGGTGAGCCCACCACCGGGCTTGTGCGGGTCGTAGAGCACGCAGTCGTCGAGCGACAGGCCCATCTCCAGCACCGCGGTGTTACGGCCCAGGTGCTGATCCGGCAGGAAGAGCACCTTCGAACCCTGCTCGAAGGCCCAGTCCAGGGCGCGCTTGGCGTTGGACGAGGTGCAGACCACGCCGCCGTTGCGGCCCACGAAGCCCTTGATGTCGGCCGAGGAGTTCATGTACGTCACCGGCACCGTGTCACCGGCGATGCCCAGCTCGGTCAGCGTGTCCCAGGCGGCCTCGACCTGGCCCAGGACGGCCATGTCCGCCATCGAGCAACCCGCCGCGAGGTCGGGCAGGATCACCCGCTGGGTGTCGGTGGTGAGGATGTCGGCGCTCTCGGCCATGAAGTGCACACCGCAGAAGACGATGTACTCCGCGTCCGGGCGGGCCGCGGCCTCCCGGGCCAACTTGAACGAGTCGCCTGTCACGTCGGCGAACTGGATCACCTCGTCGCGCTGGTAGTGGTGCCCCAGCACGAAGACCTTGCTGCCCAGCTTCGCCTTCGCGGCGGTGGCACGGGCCACCAGATCCGGGTCGCTGGGCGCCGGCAGGTCGCCCGGACACTCGACGCCGCGCTCGGTGTCGGGGTCGCTGCCCCGGCCGAGCAGCAGCAGAGCCGTCGCCGTGTTGGAGGGTTCCACCCAGGTCGAAGTCACGTAGCCCATGGTCCCACAGCACGAGCGCGCCGCAGCTCCGCTCGGTGTGGGCTGCCACACTGCTCGGCATGCGCGTGCTGCTCTGCCCGGACAAGTTCGCCGGCACCCTGCCCGCACCGGAGGTGGCCGCCGCGGTCGCCGCCGGTTGGCGTTCCGTCACCGACGGAGACGATCTGCTGATCCGGCCCCTCGCCGACGGTGGGCCGGGCTTCGTCGAGGTGCTCGCCGAAGCCGTCGGTGGCCGCCGGGTGCCGGTGTCGACGGTCGACCCGTTGGGCCGGCCGGCGGCCGGTGAGATCCTGCTCACCGCCGACGGCACGACCGCCTATCTGGAGAGCGCGCAGGCGTGCGGCCTGCACCTGCTCTCCGCCGCCGAGCGCGACCCGAAGACCACGACCTCGTACGGGCTGGGCCTGCTGGTGGCCGCCGCGGTGGAGAGCGGTGCCCGCACGGTGGTGATCGGGCTGGGCGGCTCGGGCACCAACGACGGCGGCGCCGGAATGCTCGCCGCGCTGGGCGTGACCCCGCTCGACCAGGGCGGCGCCGCACTGGCGTACGGCGGGGCGGCGCTCGCCGCGGTCGACGCCCTGGACGGCGCGCCCCGGCTGCGCGGCGTCCGGCTGGTCGCGGCCACCGACGTGGACAACCCCCTGCTCGGGCTGCACGGCGCGAGCAACGTGTTCGGCCCGCAGAAGGGCGCCGACCGGGCCGACGTGCTGCTGCTCGACGCCGCCCTGGAGCGTTTCGCGGCGGTGCTGGAACGGGACCTGGCCGGCTGCCCGGCGGGGCTCGGCGCACTGCCCGGGGGTGGGGCCGCCGGCGGTATCGGCGCCGCACTGCTCGCGCTGGGCGGCGACTGCGAGTCGGGGATCGGCCTGGTCACCCGGGCCACCCGACTCGACGCCGCACTCGACACCGCCGATCTGGTGATCACCGGCGAGGGGTCGTTCGACCACCAGTCACTGCGCGGCAAGGTGGTCGCCGGGGTGGCCGGCGCCGCCCGCGACCGGGGAGTCCCCTGCGTGGTGGTCGCCGGGCAGGTCAGCACCGGTCGGCGGGAGGCCGCCTCGGCCGGGGTGACCGACGCGTACAGCCTGGTCGAGCACTTCGGCGGCGAGGAGGCCGGTGGGCTCGACGCCGCGCTGAGCAGGCCCGCCGAGGGGCTGCGCGACCTGGGCGCCCGACTGGCCCGGCAGTGGAGCCGCTGACCGTCCCGGCCGCCCTATCGCCGGGCCGACCTGCGGTGGCGGTCACGCCACGCGGGTGCACCCGGCCGAGGCGGCGTACGATCAGCTGAGGACCACAACCGGGAATCACTGGACGGCGCGCGGCGTTGGCCAGTGCGTCCGGACCCAAACCGCGCAGGGAGACTTCCACGTGACCACGCCAGCGCAGACCGAGTCGACCGAGGCCCAGGCCCCTACTTCCGTCGTCCTCACCGACGTCGCGGCGCAGAAGGTCAAGGCCCTGATCGAGCAGGAGGGCCGCGACGACCTGCGGCTCCGCGTCGCCGTGCAGCCGGGCGGCTGCTCCGGCCTGCGGTACCAGCTCTTCTTCGACGAGCGTTCGCTCGACGGTGACGTCGTGACCGACTTCGGTGGCGTCGAGGTCGTCGTCGACCGGATGAGCGCCCCGTACCTCTCCGGTGCGACGATCGACTTCGCCGACCGGATCGACGCCCAGGGCTTCACCATCGACAACCCCAACGCGGGCAACTCCTGCGCCTGCGGTGACTCCTTCAACTGAGTCACACCACACACCAGCGACGATGGGGCCGTCCTCCGGGGCGGCCCCATCGTCGTACCCGGTCTGGGAGCGGTCCCGGATGCCGGCGGTGGCGAGCCGGTTGCCGTTGTCCGACCGAGCGGCGACCATCGGGTTGCCGTGCCGGTAGGCTGACCGCGCCCTGCTCCCGACCCTGAGGGTTGACATGAAGATCGCCGTCACCGGCTCGATCGCCACCGATCACCTGATGAGCTTCCCCGGCCGCTTCGCCGACCAGCTCATCGCCGATCAGCTGCACAAGGTATCCCTCTCCTTCCTGGTGGACGACCTGGTGCTCCGCCGCGGCGGCGTGGCGGCGAACATCTCCTTCGGGATGGGTCAGCTCGGCCTGCGCCCGGTGCTGCTCGGCGCGGTCGGCGCCGACTTCGCCGACTACCGCTCCTGGCTGGAGCGCCACGGCGTGGACTGCGACTCGGTGCACATCAGCGAGGTGGCACACACCGCCCGCTTCGTCTGCACCACCGACACCGACATGTGCCAGATCGCGTCGTTCTACGCCGGTGCGATGAGCGAGGCCCGCAACATCGAGCTGGCCCCGGTCGCCGACCGGCTCGGCGGTCTGGACCTGGTGCTTGTCGGCGCCAACGACCCCGAGGCGATGCTGCGCCACTCGGCCGAGTGCCGCTCCCGCGGCTACGCCTTCGCCGCCGACCCGTCCCAGCAGCTCGCCCGGATGGGCGGCGAGGACGTGGTGGCGCTTATCGAAGGCGCCGAGTACCTGATGACGAACGACTACGAGAAGTCGCTGCTGCAGAGCAAGGCGCAACTGAGCGACGAGCAGCTGCTCGACCTGGTCAAGGTACGGGTCACCACGCTTGGCAAGCACGGGGTGGAGATCGCCGGGCGCGGCATCGACCCGATCCACGTACCGATCGCGCGGGAGATCCGGGCAGTCGACCCGACGGGTGTCGGCGACGGCTTCCGGGCCGGCTTCTTCACCGCGCTCTCCTGGGGCCTCGGCCTGGAACGTGCCGCCCAGGTCGGCTCGCTGCTGGCCACGCTGGTCCTGGAGACCGTCGGCACCCAGGAGTACGACGTCCGCCGCGACCTGTTCGTCAAGCGCCTCGCCGAGTCCTACGGCGACACCGCAGCAGAAGAAGTCCGCCCCCACCTCCTCCCGTCCTAACCCAAACCCCGCCCCCCGCCCGCGTCGATCATGGAGTTGTGGTGGCTGGATAGTCGCCTTATGTGGCTTTTGTTCAGCACCACAACTCCATGATCGACGCGGGGTGCGGGGTGCGGGGTGCGGGCGCGGGGTGCGGGCGGGGGGTAGGGCGGCGGTGCGGGCGGGGTTAGTGGGTTCGGCGGATGTCGTAGGCGGGGCCTTCGGGGCCGTTGACGGCGCCGAGGAACTCCTGGCCGCGCATCCGGCACCAGGCGGGAATGTCGACCGCCGCCGCCGGGTCGTCGGCCAGCACCCGGACCACCGTGCCGACCGGCACCTCGGGCATCCGTCGCGCCGCCGCGATCACGGGCAGCGGGCAGCGCTGCCCCCGGCAGTCGATCACCTCGTCCGGCATCGTCACAGCCCCACCACCCCGGCCTCGGCACGCAACCCGGCGACGATCCCCGGCAGCTCGACCAGGAACCGCTCCACGTCCGCCTCTGTCGTCTCCCGGTGCAGGCTGACCCGCACGTTGCCGTGCGACAGCACCCCCATCGCCTCCAGCACGTGCGACGGACGCAACGTGGACGAGGTGCAGGACGAGCCGGACGACACGGCGAAGCCCCGCCGGTCCAGGGCGTGCAGCAGCGCCTCCCCGTCGATGTACAGGCACGAGAACGTGACCAGGTGGGGGAGCCGGAGCACCGGGTCACCCACCACCTCCACGTCGGGCACCTCCGCCGCGACCCGCTCCCGGACCCGGTCCACGAGCGGAGCCAGCCGGGTCGCCTCGGCCGCCGCGTCGGCCGCCGCCGCCCGCAGGCTCGCCGCCGCCGCCACGACCGCGGGCAGGTTCACCACCCCGGGGGTACGACCGCCCTCCCGCTCGTCGGCCGGCCAGGGTGACTCCCAGCGAGTGCCCTTACGGACCGCCAGCACCCCCACCCCGGGTGGCCCGCCCCACTTGTGCGCGCTCGCCGTGAGCACCGACCAACCGGCCGGCAGGGGTACCCGGCCCACCGACTGCGCCGCGTCCACGTACAGCGGCACACCCGCGTCGGCGCACACCGCCGCCGCCTCGGCGACCGGCTGCACGGTCCCCACCTCGTGACTGGCGGTGATCAACGCGGCGAGCGCGACCCCGGGGGCCCGCACGGCGGTCGACCACGCGGCCAGGTCCAGCCGGCCCACCCGGTCGACCGGCACCGCGGTGACGCTCCCGCCGGCGCTGACATGCCGCTCCGCCGCGTGCAGCACCGCCGAGTGCTCGATCGCCGAGTGCACGAACGTCGCCCCGACCCGGCGCCGCCCCGCCAGGCCCCCGAGCACCGCGCCGTGAGCTGCGGTCGTACCGCTGGGGGTGAAGGACACCTCGTCGGCGCGGACGCCGAGCGTCAGCGCGGTGGCCTCGCGGGCGGCGTCGAGCAGTTGCCGGGCCCGCCGGGCCTGCGTGTACAGCTTGCCCGGGTCAGCCCAACCGTCGTCGAGCGCGGCCAGCAGCGCCTGCCGCGCCACCGGATGCATCGGTGCGGCGGTCGCCGCGTCCAGGTAGACCGGGGGCGCGCTCACGGGACTGCCTTTGTTCGCGGCTGTGGGGCTCGCAACCCCGGCTCACTCCTCGCGCTCACGGGACCGCCTTTGTTCGCGGCTGTGGGGCTCGCAACCCCGGCTCACTCCTCGCGCTCACAGATCAATACGCTATCGCGGCGGTATGCCCAGGATCCCCCCGATGGGGGGCGGACAGCGACCCCACCACGGTCGAGTCCGTCATGGTCGAGTAATCTGCGACCGTCGGTGACGCCTTTGCCGTCGGTGCTGAGGAAAGACGCACCGCGGCGCGCTAGGGAGGCAGGACCAGGTGGTCGCAAGGAGTTCGGAGGTACGGCCGTCGGCCGTACGGCACAGCGCTTCCCCAGGGGTTGGTGGACGCCGGGGGCGTGGTGCTGGTCGCCTGGCCGGGCTCGGTCTCGGTGGCGTCGCGTTGCTGGTCCTGCTCACGGGCTGTGACGTGGGTCAGACCTTTGACGGCTTCGGCTGGCCGCAGGGCGGCATCTCGCCGGAGTCCAAGCGGATGTACGACCTGTGGATCGCCTCCTGCATCGCCGCGCTCGCCGTCGGCGTCTTCGTGTGGGGCCTGATCTTCTGGTGTGTCGTGCGCTACCGCAAGCGTGGCAACGCGCTGCCGGTGCAGACCCGTTACAACATGCCGATGGAGTTCCTCTACACCATCGCGCCGATCCTGATCGTCTCCGTGCTCTTCTACTACACGGCGATCGTGCAGACCGACGTCGACAAGTTGTCGAAGAACCCGGACGTCACGGTCGAGGTCGTCGCGTTCAAGTGGAACTGGCAGTTCAACTACCGCGACGGTCAGGGCCCGGACGCCCGCACCACCGCGTCGACGCTCGGCACCAGCGAGGTCATCCCGGTGCTGGTGCTGCCGACCAACCGGTCCATCCGGTTCGAGGAGACCAGCCGCGACGTCATCCACTCGTTCTGGGTGCCGGAACTGCTCTTCAAGCGGGACGTCATGCCCGGCAAGATCCGCAACGTGTTCGAGGTTTCAAGCCTGGACGCCGAGGGCGCCTACGTCGGGCGCTGCGCCGAACTGTGCGGCAGCTACCACGCGTTCATGAACTTCGAGCTGCGGGTGGTGTCGCCGGAGAAGTACGACCAGTTCCTCGCGGCCAAGCAGAGCGGCAAGTCCACCCAGGAGGCGCTGTCCGCGATCGGTGAGGAGCCGTACGCGGAGACCACCGAGCCGTTCGACACGCGGCGGACGCAGGACAACTTCAACCCGGACAAAGTTCCGGCCCGCACCGGAAGCTGAGGCAGCGGAATGAAGACCGAGTGGCGTATCTTCCTGATCATCGCCGGGTTCCTCTTCGGTGCCACGATCCTCTACGGCGCCTGGACGCACGGGGAGTCGGGCGGCGTCGAGTGGGTCGGCACCGTCGCCCTGCTGCTGTCGTTCCTGTTGTGCTCGATGTGCGGTGGCTTCTTCTGGTTCGTCTCCCGCCGCATCGACCTGCGCCCGGAAGACCGCCCGGATGCCGAGATCGCCGACGGCGCTGGTGAGGTCGGCTTCTTCAGCCCGGGCAGCTACTGGCCGTTCGGTCTGGCGCTGGCCGCCGCGATCGCCGCGCTCGGCATGGTGTTCTGGCAGTTCTGGCTGATCGGCGCCGGCCTGCTGGCAGTTGTCTTCGCCGCCTGCGGGCTCCTGTTCGAGTACTACAGCGGCACCCGGCGTACCGCCGAGCACTGACCGGTCCAGCCGGACAGGTTTCTGTCGAAGGCCCGTTCCCCCAGGTGGGGGGCGGGCCTTCGTCGTACTCGTGTGCCGTGCTCGTGGGTGGGTCAGGCGGCGTGGCGGCGGGCGGGCTGGCGGTGTCGGCGTCCGGCCAGCCGGACGACCGGGACGGCGAACGTGGCGATCACCACCGCGGCGCCGCAGCCGGTGCAGATCAGCTCGGGGCAGTCGGTGCCGTGGCCGTCGACGCAGGGCGGGGCCTCGAACGGTGTCACGCCCTCGCAGACGTCGCAGTAGAGCTCCCGGTGCGACACCGGCGTCTCCTCTCGCTACAGGCGAACCGCCCCCGGATGCGACAGCGACGCACGCACCGGAGCGGAGAATCACTCGGCTGTAGTTTTCCACGCGGGTCCGACAAATCTCCGCTCGGAGGTCCCGCCATGGGTCGGCGGGGGGTTCCGCCGCTGCTCACGGTGAATGATCCACTCGGGTTCGTTGACGTCGCGGTGTCCTGGCGCGAGGACACGGCGGTTTCACGGATCCCGAGTCGATCACCCGCGGCGGTGCCGCACCGCCGGCCGGCCGGGGTGCGCGTTGTCGGGGTCGGTCAGGCGGTGGTGGCGGTCTCGATCCAGCGGTCCAGGGTCGCGGCGGCCGCCCCGGAGTCGATCGACTCGGCCGCGCGGGTCAGGCCGGCGCGGAGCGCCTCGATGAGGTCGCCGTCGAGCGGGCCCTGGGTGGCCAGCGCCGCCGCCGCGTTGACGAGCACCGCGTCCCGGACCGGGCCGGTCTCGCCGGCCAGCAGGCGACGGGCCACGCCCGCGTTGTAGGCGGCGTCACCGCCGCGCAGGTCGGCGATGGTGGACCGGGGTACCCCCAGGTCCGTCGCGTCCAGCACCGCCTCGCGTACGGTGCCGCCCTGGGCCGCCCAGATCCGGGTCGGTGCGGCGGTGGTGAACTCGTCCAGCCCGTCCTCGCCGCGCATCACGATCGCCGAGTCGCCCCGGCCCGCGAACACGCTTGCCATCACCGGGGCCATCCGCTGGTCGAAGCAGCCGACCGCGCCGGCCCGGGGGCGAGCCGGGTTGGTCAGTGGGCCGAGGAAGTTGAAGAAGGTGGGTACGCCCACCTCGCGCCGGACCGGGCCGGCGTGCCGCATCCCGGGGTGGAACCGGGCCGCGAAGCAGAACCCGATGCCGGCCTCCTCGACGCAGCGGGCGACCTGCTCCGGGCCGAGGTCAAGTGGGATGCCGAGGAACTCCAGCAGGTCCGCGGTGCCGCACAGCGAGGAGGCGGCCCGGTTGCCGTGCTTGACGACGCGGACGCCCGCACCGGCGACCACGAACGCCGTCATGGTGGAGATGTTGACCGTGTGGGCGAGGTCACCGCCGGTGCCGACCACGTCGAGGGCGGTACGGCGCAACTCATCGGGGAGCGTCACCGGGACCGCGCGGTCCAGCATCGCCTCCACCAGGCCGGCCAGCTCCGCCGGGGTCTCCCCCTTGGCCCGCAGCGCCACCGCGAACGCGGCGATCTGCGCGGCGCTCGCCGAGCCGGTCATGATCTCGTCCATCGCCCAGGCGGTGTCGGCGGTGGAGAGTTCGTCACCGCGCAGCAGCGCGTTGAGCAGGTGCGGCCAGGTCCGATCGCCCATGACGGGCCTCCCGAGCATGCGAAGTGCGGGTGGGCTGGAACCGGCGCCGAGGAGATCCGGCGCCGTGGGGTGCCGGAGGAGCGTGGGACGTCAGGCGGGTGCGTGCGTCCGCAGCAGCTCGGCCACCGTGCCGCCGGTGGTCACCGGGTCGAGCGGGTGCACAAGCGTGGCGTCGACCTCGGCGTACGCGGCGAGCCATCGGTCGGCGGCGCGGGCGATCACCAGGCAGGTCGGGGGAGCGTCGTCCCGGTCGTCCTTGATCTGCCGAGCGATGCCGATGCCGCCGCCCGGGCTCGCCTCACCGTCGAGCAGCAGCAGGTCGATCTCGTAGTCGTCGACGAGCCGGATCGTCTCCGCGTAGGTCGACGCCTCGACGAACTCGATCTGCAGACCGGGCGCGGGCCGGGTGCCGACGGCCATCCGCATCCGGTCACGGACCTGCGGGTCGTCGCTGTAGAGCAGGACGGTGCAAAGACGATCGCTCATGCCAGCACTCCGCTTCGCTCCGTGCCGTCATGAGACACCACCGCGCTGAGCCCGATGATTCGTTCGCTGCGCTCACTCATGCCAGCACTCCGCTTTCCCCTCGTAGCTGCCCGCAGATCGTACCGGTCGGCGTGACGTAGCCGACACGGTGGCCTGCGCCACCCGTTCGTCGTACCGTCGTCGCAGCTCAGGCGGGTGCGGCGTCGGCGGCGCGCTCACGCGCCTCCTGGCGGTCCAGCTCGCGGTCCACCCGGCGGGCCTCCCGCTCGGACTGCTTGACCCACTGCACCACCAGCACCGCGAGCATGGTCACACTGACGAACTCGCCACCGGCCCAGAGGATGCCGCCGGCGACCACCTGGTCCTGCCAGGGGTCGACCCAACCGAGGTTGAGCGACGGGTACCAGTCGCCGCCGAAGAGCGTGCTGCTCTGCATGATGGTGAGGCCGAGCACGGTGTGGAACGGCACGGAGAGCAGCATCAGCAGCGCCCGAGCCGGGTACGGCCAGCGGCCGGGCAGCGGGTCGAGGCCGAGTAGCGGCCAGAAGAACACGCAGCCGGTCATGATGAAGTGGGCGTGTACCAACTCGTGCGCCCAGGCGTGTTCGAGGGTGTAGCGGTACAGGTCACTGAAGTACAGCACGAACGGGTTGACCACGAAGATGGCGAACGCCACCAGCGGGAAGCTGTAGACCCGGGCGACGCGGCTGTGCACGATCGCGAGCAGGCGCTTGCGCGGCCGGACCGGGAGGGTCCGCAGGGCCAGGGTCATCGGCGCGCCGAGGGCCAGGAAGATCGGCGCCACCATGGACAGCACCATGTGCTGGATCATGTGTACGGAGAGCAGCGCGGTGTCGTACGCGTGCAGCCCGCTGACCGTGACGAGCGCGATGCCGCCCAGCCCGGGGCCGAGGAAGAACACGGTACGGGCGATCGGCCAGCGGTCGCCCCGCAGGCGCAGCCGGTACACCCCGTAGAGGTACAGGCCGGCGGCGAGCACCAGGCCCAGGGCCAGCCAACTGTCCAGCCGGGTCTCGCTCAGCACCGCGCCGACGGTGAACGGCGGCGGGGCCGAGGTGGCGGCGAAGATCGGATCGACGTGCAGCACGCTTTTCAGGCTAGGCCAGGCGAACCGGACCCTGACGCTCGGGCCACGGAAGGCGCAGGTTTGCCACCCCGCTGATCGCCGGTGCCGGTCAGGGGCAATAATGACGGCGTGACTGCGGCCCCAGCCATTGACAAGAGCCGGATCCACTCCCTGACCCGACCCAACATGGTCAGCGTCGGGACGATCGTGTGGCTCTCCAGCGAACTCATGTTCTTCGCGGCGCTGTTCGCGATGTACTTCTCGATCCGCGCGGCTGCGCCGGAGCAGTGGGAGAAGCACACCGAGGCGCTGAACATCCCGTACGCGACCACCTTCACGGTGATCCTGGTGCTGTCCTCGGTGACGTGCCAGCTCGGCGTCTTCGCAGCGGAGAAGGGTGACGTGCACGCGCTGCGGCGCTGGTTCACCGTCACCTTCGTGATGGGCCTGATCTTCGTGCTCGGTCAGCTGAACGAGTACCGGCACCTGGTCGCCGACGGCGTCAAGATCAACGAAGATGGGTACGGGTCGGTGTTCTACCTGACCACCGGCTTCCACGGCCTGCACGTGACAGGTGGTCTGATCGCCTTCATCATCCTCATGGTCCGTACGACCATGGGCCGGTTCACTCCGGCGCAGGCGACGTCGGCGATCGTCGTGTCGTACTACTGGCACTTCGTCGACGTCGTGTGGATCGGGCTGTACGCCATGATCTACTGGCTCCAGTGATCTTGCGCGTCACACTCCGCGCTGCTGCTCCGTCCCCTGAGACAGGTCCAACCGGTTAAGGACACCTCATGACTTCTGACAACGACCGCCGACGCGGTCTGCTCGCGCGGTTGCGCGAGCGGCCCGCCGCGCGCAGCAGGGGCCGCCGCCGGCTGGGCGCCGCGGTCCGGCTGATCGCCGCGCTGATGCTCGCCGGCGGCGCATACACCGTCTTCGCCCCCGGTGCCCAGGCGCAGGACAACCCGCAGCTGACCGGCGCCGCCGCCGAGGGCAAGGCACTGTTCGACGTGAGCTGCGTGACCTGCCACGGCCGCAACGCCCAGGGTGTCGAGGGTCGCGGGCCGAGCCTTGTCGGCGTCGGCGCGGCATCTGTCGAGTTCCAGGTCAGCTCCGGGCGGATGCCGCTGGCCCGCCAGGAGGCCCAGGCGCACCGCAAGCCCCCCGTCTTCACCGACGAGCAGACCCGTCAGCTGGCCCAGTACATCCAGGAGCTGGGTGGCGGCCCGGTCGTGCCCGAGGGCGACGACCTCCGCGAGGACGGCAACGTCGCGGCCGGCGGTGAGCTGTTCCGGATCAACTGCTCGCAGTGCCACGCGTTCGGTGGTGGCGGCGGCGCCCTCTCCTCGGGCAAGTTCGCCCCGAGCCTGCACCCCGCGACCGACCGTCAGATCTACGCGGCGATGCTGAGCGGCCCGCAGAACATGCCGGTGTTCGGCGACAACCAGCTCCGGCCCGAGCAGAAGGCCGACATCATCGCCTACATCCAGGAGACCTTGAAGCACGACCAGGACCCGGGCGGGTTCAACCTCGGGCGGTACGGCCCCTCCACCGAGGGCTTGGCGATCTTCCTGGTCGGCATCGTGGCGCTCGTCTTCGCCAGCCTGTGGATTGCGGGTAAGTCGTGATCGAGCAGGCCATCCGATTCCGTGCTGTGGTGCCGCTCGGCGCCACCCGTAGCGAGGTGACGGCATGAGCACCCACCCCGAGCACCAGGCCCCGCAGGGCCGGGAGCCGCTCGACGTGAACGACCCCAAGCTCACCCGGTTCGACATCGTCCGTGAGGGCGCGCGTCGGGACGACATCGAGATCGTCCACTACGAGCCGCAGGTGCTGCCCGGCACCAAGGCGGAGCGTCGGCTGACCCGGGTGGTCGCCGGCTTCTTTCTGATCACCGGACTCGCCGCGACCGCCTTCCTGGCCATCTACATCTGGTGGCCGTGGCAGTACGAGGCGGGCCGGGGCGGCGACAAGTTCTACACCCCGCTGCTCGGCTTCACCCTCGGCGTGGCGCTGCTCGCTGTCGGCTTCGGCATCCTGACCTGGGGCAAGAAGTTGCTGCCCAAGGAGGTCTCGATCCAGGACCGGCACGAGGGTCAGGTGGACTCCGAAGGCCGCACCATCACCGGCCAGACGATGCTCTACATGGCCGACGAGCTGGGCGTGAAGCGTCGTCCGCTGCTCGGCATCTCGCTGCTGGCCGGTCTCGCGCCGGTCGCCGCGGTCGCGGCGGCGCCGCTTGTCGGCGGGCTGATCTCGCAGCCGCACAAGAACAACCAGATGTTCACCACCGGCTTCGCCAAGCCCGAGGGTGGCGAGAAGATCCGGCTGGTCCGTGAGGACGGCCGTCCGGTCCGCCCGGCGGACATCAGCGCCGGCGGTCAGCTCACCGTGTTCCCCGGCATCGACCACGGCGTGAGCAACAGGCACGCCGACTCGCCGACGCTGCTGATCCACCTGCGCGATTCGGACGCCCAGAAGTCCCGGGAAGCCAACTCGCGGCCGGAAATCGGCCACGGTGACTACATGTGGGGCAACTACGCGGCGTTCTCCAAGATCTGCACGCACGCCGGTTGCCCGGCCAGCCTGTACGAGCAGCAGACCAACCGGCTGCTCTGCCCCTGCCACCAGTCCCAGTTCCTGATCACCGACAACGCCCGGCCGATCTTCGGCCCCGCCAGCCGGCGGCTGCCGCAGCTGCCGATCGAGGTGGATTCCGAGGGCTTCTTCGTGGCGAAGTCCGACTACACTGAGACCGTTGGGCCTGACTTCTGGGAGCGGCCATGAAGCGTCGAAAGCTTGACCTTGCGGCGACGCCGGGTAAGGCCGCGGTGGGAGTGGACGACCGCTTCGCGGTGGCCACCCCGCTGCGCAAGCTGCTGAACAAGGTCTTCCCGGACCACTGGTCCTTCCTGCTCGGCGAGATCGCGCTGTTCTCGTTCGTCGTGCTGCTGCTGACCGGTGTGTTCCTCACCTTCTTCTTCGAGCCGGCGATGACCGAGGTGGTCTACGACGGCAGCTACGCGCCGTTGCAGGGCACCCCGATGTCCGCCGCGTACGCCTCCAGCCTGGACATCTCGTTCGACGTCCGCGGTGGTCTGGTGATGCGGCAGATGCACCACTGGGCGGCGCTGCTGTTCATGGCCGCGATCGTCGTGCACATGCTGCGGGTGTTCTTCACCGGCGCCTTCCGCAAGCCGCGTGAGGCCAACTGGATCATCGGCTCGCTGCTGTTCTGGGTCGGCTTCCTGGCCGGCTTCACCGGCTACTCGCTTCCGGACGACGGCCTCTCCGGCACCGGCCTGCGGATCGCCTCGGCGATCATGCTGTCCATCCCGGTGATCGGTTCCTGGGTAACCTCGTCGATCTTCGGTGGCGAGTTCCCGGGCACGATCATCGTCAGCCGGTTCTTCATCGCCCACGTGCTGCTCATCCCGGGTCTGCTTGTCGCGCTGATCAGCGTCCACCTGGGCCTGGTCTTCAAGCAGAAGCACACGCAGTGGCCCGGCCCCGGCCGGACCAACGACAACGTGGTCGGCGAGCGGATGTTCCCGCGGTACGCGCTGAAGCAGGGCGGCTTCTTCATGGTCGTCTTCGGCGTCATCGCGCTGATGGGCGGCCTGTTCCAGATCAACCCGATCTGGCTGTTCGGCCCGTACGAGGCGTGGGTGGTCTCGGCCGCCAGCCAGCCCGACTGGTACGTCATGTTCCTCGACGGGTCGACCCGACTCATGCCGGCCTGGGAGATCCCGATCCCGATCGGCGACGGGTACGTCATCCCGCCGCTGTTCTGGCCGACCGTCGTGCTGCCCGGCATCCTGGTGGGTCTGTCGATGATGTACCCGTTCCTGGAAGCCCGGCACCTCAAGGACCGCAAGAGCCACAACCTGCTCCAGCGGCCTCGTGACGTCCCGGCCCGGACGGCCGTCGGCGCCATGGCCGTCACGTTCTACGTCGTGCTGACGCTCTCCGGCGCCAACGACGTGATCGCGGACAAGTTCCAGATCAGTCTGAACGCGATGACCTGGGCGGGCCGGGTCGGCCTGCTATTGCTTCCGCCGCTGGCGTACTACGTCACCTACCGGCTCTGCCTCGGTCTGCAGCAGCACGACCGGGAGGTGCTCGCGCACGGCGTGGAGACCGGCATCATCCGCCGCCTCCCGGACGGCCGCTTCGTCGAGGTGCACCAGCCGCTCAGCGCGTCCAACGGGCACGCCGACGGCCACGGCCAGCTGGACTACGTCGGCTGGGTCGTGCCGAAGAAGATGAACCGGCTGGGGGCCCTCGGGCCGGCCATCCGGGGCTTCTTCTACCCGATCGAGAAGCCGGTCGAGGCGCCGGTCTCGCCGGGGCACCCGCCGGTCGAGGCCCGACCCGAGCGCGAGGAGGTCGGCAGCGGCGACAGCCGCCGCTGACCCGCCCGTTCGTCCCGTTACGTGGCGCCCGCCGGATTCCGGCGGGCGCCACGTCGTATCGGCACCCGCCGCCCATCCGACCAGGAGTCGGACGGCCACGGTGCGACGGGTCGACCCCGCGCGACGGGGGATCGCAGGAATAACCCCGGTGAGCCGGGTATCCGAGCGGTCCAACGTCTCAAGGGGGGGAAGCATGTTGGGTATCAAACGCCTCGGCCTGTTGGCCGCGCTGGTACTGGTCGGTGTCGCGCCGGCCGCGGCCGCGCAGGCCGCGGCACAGCCGTCGACGCAGGACACCCAGTACCTGCAGGCGGTACACCAGGTCAACCTGTTTGAGATCACCGCTGGTGACCTGGCCCAGCAGAAGGGTCAGGACCAGGGGGTCAAGGACCTGGGCGCGATGCTGAAGACCGACCACACCCAGCTGGACCAGACGGTGCAGCAGACCGCGTCCCAGCTCGGGGTGGAGCTGCCGAACGAGCCCACCGCCGATCAGCAGGCGGTCATCGACAAGCTCAACAACGCCAGCGGCGCGGAGTTCGACCGGCTCTGGGTGACAAGTGAGCTGGCCGGCCACGTCCAGGCCATCCAGGCCACCCAGACGGAGATCTCGCAGGGCTCCGAGCAGTCGGTGGTCCAGTTGGCGCAGACGGCGCTTCCGACGCTGCAGACGCACTACGACGAGTTGGTGGCACTCGCCAACAAGCTGGGCATCCCGGTTCCGCAGACAAGTGCCAGCGGTACGCCCAGCCCGGGCGGCACCGGCACCGAGTCGCCGGCTCCGGGCGGTACCGGCACCGAGTCGCCGGCCCCGGGTGGCACCACCGAGTCCCCGGCTCCGGGCGGCGGCACCACCGAGGTACCGGCTCCCAGCGAGAGCTGACGTAGCCACACCAGACGGCCGGTCCACCCGCAGCGGTGGACCGGCCGCCGTGCGTACTCCGCGTCGCCGTGTGGCCGTGTGGCCGGAGCGGCGTCAGTCGGCGCTGGCCAGACCGATCGCGAACGCCTCCTCCAGGTCGTGCTGGGAGTACGCCCGGAAGGCGATGTGCGACTCGGTGTTGAGCACGCCCGGGACCTTGGAGATGCTGCCCGCGATGACCTGGGCGATCTGGTCGAACTCGCGGACCCGGACGATGGCGATGAGGTCGACGTGCCCGGCCACCGAGTAGACCTCGCTGACACCGGGGAGGTTGGCCAGGTTCTCCGCCACCTCGGGGATCGCATCGGTGGCGCAGTCGATCAGCACGATCGCGGTGATCACGGGGCATTTCTCCGTTCGTCGGCGTCGTCGCCCATGCTAGATGTTCCGGCCCGAGACCGGAGGCGGGAGCCGTCGGTGCTCAGCCCTGCGCAGGGCAGGGCACGGTCAGGTCGCTTCCGGCCCGGATCACGTTCCGCAGCCGCTCACCGGCGCGTACGGTCGCGCCCGGCCACACCACGGTGCGGGACACGTCGCCGTCCACCCGTGCCCCGGCACCGACGACCGACTCCACGCAGCGCCCGGTCACCGTGGCGGACTCGGCGACGAGAGCGCCGCCGGCCGCGGCGTGCAGGTTGGCCGCCAGGTAGTCGGCGGGCGTGCCGGTGTCGAAGAAGGTGCCCGGGTAGGGCACCACCGACAGGGCGTCCGCCGCCTCGGCCGGCCGCCACACCGCGCGGACCAGATCCGAGAAGACGACCGGCAGGTCGCGGACCAGCCGCCAGGGCAGCAGGGAGAAGCCGGTGAAGCAGTGCCCGGCGAAGGTGCCCGGCGCCGTCGGCTCCGCGGCGGGCTGGCCGAGCAGGCGTACGGTCTGCCCGTCCCAGCCGTCCAGCAGGGAGGCCACGTCCGGGCCCGGGGGAGCAGCCGGGTTGGCGAGGTACGCGTCGGCGTTGCCGACAAGCACCGGCCGCCCGTCGATCCAGTCCCGCAGGTTGGCCACCCCACCCGCGGTGCCCAGCGGGTCGCCCGGCTCCACCGACAGGTGAGCGCGGTCGCCGACGTACGCCACCACCTGGTCGCCGAGGTAGCAGGCGTTCACCGCGACCCGGCCGGGACCGGTCAGGCCCAGCCCGGCCAGCCGCTCCAGCGCCCGCTCCAGCAGCGGCACGTTGCCCACCGGGCAGAGCGCCTTGGGAACCTGTTCGGTGAGCGGGCGCAGCCTCGTGCCCTCGCCGGCGGCCAGCACCACCGCGCAGAGGTCCACCGGGACACCCGCCGCGCCGGTCACGGCGTGTCGTCGGGCACCGGCGGCGGGAACTGCCCGGCCAGCGGCCCGATGTCGTAGTAGGCGAGCAGCCGGGCCGTCGGCCAGGTCAACTTCGGCAGGTCGTCCAGGGGGTGCCAGGCGGCCTCGAAGACCTCCCCGCCGTCGACGGTCAGCTCGGTGCTGGACGCTGGCACCTCGGTCTCGAAGACCACGTCCACCCAGCCCTTGGCGTGCACGATCGCGTTCGGCACCGCCGGGCGCAGCCGGGACGGTGGAAGCCGGACGCCGGACTCCTCGAACAGCTCGCGGGCCGCGCCCACCACCGGGGCCTCACCCCGGTCGAGTAGGCCGGCGGGGAGTGACCAGCCCTTGCCGGGCGGTTGGCGCAGCATGAGCAACCGCCCCGCGCCCGTCGCCTCGGAGTCACGGACCAGGGTCACCGCGCCGACGATGTACTTGGGCACGGCCAGCCGGACCAGGCGTCGACGCACCGGCAGTGGCAGCCGGTAGAAGGCCTGGTAGAAGAGGGCCCTACCGGTGGCGCGGGAGCGGGGGATCATGGCTCCAGGCTAGTGGTCGCGAATGTCCCTCGGACGCGCTGGGCCAGCCGGGTCACTGTCGATGGTCGACCAGGTCGATGAGCTGGCGGACCACGGTGTCCGGTTCGATCACCCGGTCGAAGACCGCGACCAGCAGGGTCTCCAGGTCGGGGTAGCCCAACTCCTCGGAGAGGCGCAGCAGCGGCAGGTCACTGGCGAGGCCCCGATTGTGCTGGCGCAGCGCGAGCCCGATGGTGGCCCGACCGAGGCGTACCTTGTCGCTGATCGTGATGCCCGGCTCGGTGTGCTCGGCGAACCACCTGTTGATCTGCATCTGCGCGTGCGGCGACTTGACGAAGCTCAGCCACTCCCGGCGGGGGCCGCGCGGTGCCACCCCGGCCTCGAAGCCGTTGTCGCCGTCGCTCTCGGTGAAGATCTCCACCACGTCGCCCTCGTCCAGTTCCGAGCTGAGCGGGGCGAGCCGACCGTTGATGCGTGCGGCGAGGCAGTGGTCGCCCCGCTCGTTGCCCAGCTCGTACGCGAGGTCGACAGGTGTGGCACCGGCCGGCAGCACGACCTGCCGCCCGTCGGCGAAGACCTGGATCTGCCCCTCGGCGAGGTCGCAGCGCAGCGACTCGTAGAACTGTGCCGGGTCGGCGGCGTCCGGCTCCCAGTCGAGCACCCGACGCAGCCAGTCCAACTGCTCGGCTCGGGCCGCGGCGCTGCCGCTGCCCGAGCGGGGGAAACGGAAGTCGGCGGCGATGCCGTACTCGGCCGAGCGGTGCATCTCCTCGGTGCGGATCAGCACCTCCACCGTGCGGTCCTGAGGGCCGCAGACGCTCGTGTGCAGCGACCGGTAGAGGTTGTTCTTCGGTGAGGCGATGAAGTCCTTGAAACGGCCGGGAACCGGCCGCCAGGTGCCGTGGATCGCGCCAAGCGCGGCGTAACAGTCGGTGGCCGGGCCGTCGACCACCACCACGATGCGGGGCAGGTCGTACGGGGCGGTGTGGTCGCCCGCGATGGTGTCCTTCCAGATCGAGTAGAGGTGCCGGGGACGAGGGCTCACCTCGGCGTCGACCCGGCTGCGGCGCAGCGCCACCCGGGCGCGGGCGACGACCGAGTCGAGGTAGGAATCCCAGCCTGGCCGGTCGTGCACGTGCCGGGCCAGCCGGGCGTGCTCGTCGGGCTCGAGGTGCAGCAGCACCACGTCGTCCAGCTCGCGCTTGAGGGTCTGGATCCCCAGCCGGTCACAGAGCGGGACCAGCACCTCCTGGGTCTTGCGGGCGATCCGTTCCCGCGACGACGCCGAGCGCACCCCGAGCGTCCGCATGTTGTGCAGCCGGTCGGCCAGCTTGATGATCAGCACTCGGACGTCCTTGGCGGCCGCCACGATCATCTTGCGGACCGTCTCCGCCTCGGCGGCCTTGCCGTAGAACGCCTTGTCGAACTTGGTCACCCCGTCGACCAGGTGGGCCACCTCACCACCGAAGTCCTCGGAGAGAGCCTGGAGGGTGTAGCGGGTGTCCTCCACGGTGTCGTGCAGCAGCGCCGCGACCAGGGTGGTGGTGTCCATCCCCAGCTCGGCGCAGATCTGCGCCACCGCGAGGGGGTGGGTGATGTACGGCTCGCCGCTCTTGCGGAACTGCCCGCGGTGCATGTTCTCCGCGATGGTGTAGGCACGGCGCAGCACCGCGGGGTCGGTGCCGGCGTGGATGCCCCGGTGGGTGCGGACCAGTTGGGTGACCGGGTCGGAGTCGGTGGTCGGCCAGCTGAGCAGCGACCGTAGGCGGCGGGCGAGCGGCAGCTCACCCGGCTGTGTCGGCAGGGCGCCCCCCAGGGCGGCGCCGTGTCCGGCGTCGACGTCCACGAGGGACACCTCCTCACCCCGGCTCCGCATCGCCGCGACCCGGCGGCGGGGAGCAGGCCCACGAATCGGGCAGGACTGCACTTCTCTAACAGCCTAAGCGAGTCGACGTAGTCCGATCGGTCAGTTGGTCATGAGCGTTCGGTCGAGAGTTGGTGGGACGCCCCGCCCTCGGCCTTCGCCAGCAGGTCACGGAACCGCCCCGCGCCACCCGCCGGAGAGGACCAACCGGAGGACATCTCGACGAGTCGGGTCTCCGGTCGCTCCAACCAGGACAGGATCCGCTCGGACTCCTCGGCGGTGGCGGCCGGCACCGGACCGTGCCCACCCGACACCGTCTCCGCGGTGGCCCGGATCGCCGTCAACGTGGGGCGCGGGTGCACGCCCGGCGGGGACACCCCGGCGCCGGCCAGCCGCCCGTGCCGGACCAGCGCCAACTCCCAGCCGCCCCGGGCGGCCGGCCGGGCCGCGGCCAGCTCGACGATCCCGGTCAGCGCGGCCAGCCGCTGCATCCGCACGGTGGCCCGCAGCACGGCGGCCAGCCGGGACCGCACCACGGCGGCCTCCTCGTAGCGCTGGTCGGCCGCGAGCACGTCGATCCGCGCGAGTAGCGCGTCCACCACCGGCTGGGGGTCGCTCGCCGTCGCCGTGCGGAAGGGCGCGGCGGCGCTGTCGTCGTACTCCTCGGGGGTGATCTTGTGTTCGCAGGGGGCCGGGCAGCGACCCAGCTCGGCCAGCGCGCAGGCCGGCGTGACGATGCGCAGCGAGAGCCGGTGCGTGCACTGGCGCAGCGGCACCGCGTCGTGGAAACCGGCGGCGGCCAGCTCGGCGGCCCGCCGGGAGGTGAACGGCCCGAGGTAGGCGGTGTCGGTGGGGGAGAGGTCGCGGACGATCGACAACCGAGGGTACGGACCGTCGGTCAGCTTGAGCCAGACCATGCGCTCCGGGTACTTGGACCGGCGGTTGTACGGAGGGGCGTGCGCGGCGATCAACCGCAGCTCACGGACCTCCGCCTCCAGCGAGTGGGCGCACTCCACCGCCTCGACCCGCTCGGCCGCGCCCAACATCTCGGAGATCCGGGCGCGCTTCTCGCCGGCGGTGAAGTAGCTGCGCACCCGGGTGGCGATGTCGACGGAGGTGCCCACGTAGAGCGGCCGGTCGTCGGCGGCCCGGAAGATGTAGACCCCGGGAACCTTGGGCAGCCCCTCGGCCAGGTGCCGCTTGCGACGCTGGGTGGGGGTGACCGCGCGGGCGAACTCGATGGCGTCGCCGACCGTGTCGACCCGGTGCCCGCCGAGCCGACCGATCAGCCCGTGCAGCACGTCGACGGTGGCCTTCGCGTCGTCGAGCGCCCGGTGCGTGGGCTGGGTGGCGGTGCGGAAGTAGGCGGCCAGGGTGCCGAGCTTGCGGTTGGGCACCTCGTCGCGGGTCAGCACCCGGCGGGCCAGCGCCGCCGTGTCCAGCACCCGGGGGTTCGGCCAGCGGTAGCCGTGCTTCGCGCAGGCAGCCTTCAGGAAGCCCACATCGTACGGGGCGTTGTGGGCCACCAGCACCGCGTCGTCGATGAACTCCAGGAAACTCGGCAGCACCTGCTCGACCGGCGGTGCCGGCAGCAGCATGGCCTGGGTGATGCCGGTCAGCACGGTGATGAAGGGCGGAATCGGCTGACCCGGGTTGACCAGGGTCGCCAGCACCCCCAACTGCTCGCCACCGCGCACCTTGACCGCGCCGATCTCGGTGATGCCGCCGCCGTCCGGCGCCCCGCCGGTCGTCTCCAGGTCGACCACCACGAAGGTCGTCGCGTAGAGCGGTAGCGCCGGGTCCACCCCGCCCACCGCCGGGTCGAGACCGGCAAGTGACTCCTGGACGTACTCCGCCTGTGCCATCGGCGGCACGCTAGCGCCCCGGTCCGACACTCCCGTCACAGCCGTCCCACGCGTCACCATGGGGCTAGGATGAGAGATCGGCTCACTCACCGGGCGGTGGGCCCGGTCGCGGTGGGAGACTTGCCACATGCCCCTCACCGAGCCGTACGACGACCACCTCCCGCAGGAGGATCCGGTCGCGCTCCACGGTGCTGCGGGCAACCCGGACGACAACGTAGTCACCGACACATCCGGGACATCGGACCCGACATCCGGCGAGGGCCCCGGCGCCGAGCCGGAGCCGACCCTGCCCGAGCCGGTCCGGCAGCGGATCGTGACGCTGACCGCGGCGGTGCTGCCCACCCTCCCCACCGACGAGGTCCCGGTGCCGTTGCGCCGGGTGGCGAAGTTCGCCCCCAACCGCCGCGCGCGGCTGGGCTCGCCGGTCATCGCCGCCCAGCTCACCGCCGACCCGCTGTTCCGGCAGCGGGTCACCGCGCGGGTCCTGGCCGACGCCGGTGACCTCGGCGCGGCAGTGGTCGAGGGCACCGCGCCGGCCGCCGCCGACCCGGTCGAGGTGGCCGCGCTCGCCTATCTGGCCCGGCCCCGTGGCTGGCGGGAGCTGATCGACGCCAGCGGCGCGGCCGTGCGCGCCGAGGCGGACAGCGCCGTGGTCGCCGAGTTGGTCCGCGAAGCCGAACAGCGGGCCACCCGGGCCGAGCACGACCGCGCGGTGGCCCGGGTCGAGGCCGAGAAGCTCCGCGACGAGCTGGCCCGCGTTCGCGAGGAGCTGGGTCAGCTCCGCGAGGAGTCCCGGCAGGTGGCCCGCACCCTGCGGGAGACCCAGGCCCGCGAGCGGAAGGCCACCGAGCTGCTGGCCACCGAGCGTGGCCGGGCCGCCCGCGCCAGCGCCGACGTGGACGCCGAACTGCGTCGCGCCCGGGCCCGGCTGGCCGAGGCCGAGGCTGCCGCCGGCGTGGCCCGGGCCAGCGCCAAGGAGGCTCGTTCGGTCGACGACGCCCGGCTCTGGCTGCTGCTGGAGACCATCGGCCAGGCCGCCGTGGGGCTGCGCCGGGAGCTGGCGCTCGACCCGGTGGACAAACTCCCCGCCGACTTCGTCGCCGACGCGTTCGCCGAGCAGCCGGGCACCGCCCCGGCCGGCCCCGCCGCCCGCGCCCGCGACACCGACGACCCGGCCCGGCTCGACCAACTTCTCGCGCTGCCCCGGGCGCACCTCGTGGTGGACGGCTACAACGTCACCAAGCGGGGCTTCGGCGAGATGTCCCTGGAGCAGCAGCGCAAACGCCTCATCACCGGGCTGGGCGGGATCGCCGCGCAGACCGGCGACGAGGTCACCGTGGTCTTCGACGGCGCCGAGCGGATGCACGGGCTGCCGCCCGCGCCGCGCGGCGTACGGGTGCTCTTCTCCCGCAAGGGCGAGACCGCCGACGAGCTGATCCGGCGCCTGGTCCGCGCCGAGCCGGCCGGCCGGCCGGTGGTCGTGGTCTCGTCGGACCGCGAGGTCGCCGACGGGGTACGCCGGCACGGCGCCTACCCGCTGGGCGCGGACTCGCTGCTGCGGCGGCTCGCCCGCTCCTGACCTCGTCGGGCCCGAGTTCCAGGATGTCGGGGTGTCCGACCGCGTGGGATGGCCCAGTTTCAGTGAACCGGAGTCGATCGTGCGCCGGTACGACCTCTCGGGCTGTGCCTCTGTCGTACCCGGGGGCTAGCGTCGCCGCTGTCGCCGACGGGAGGGAGTCGCCATGACAGCGGACGACGTCGAGGTCTTCGTCGATCGGGATCTGCGGGGTGCCCGGTTCAACAGGTCGACGCTTGCCGGTGCGGTGATGCGCGGCGTCGACGTGGATGCTCTGGACATCGACGCGCCGTGGCTGGCCGAGGGCACGTTCCTGGTCAACGGCGTTGATGTGGCGCCGCTGGTCGAGGCCGAGCTCAACCGTCGATTCCCGGGGCGCGACCTCCGGCAGGCCGACAATCCGGACGACCTCCGCGTGGCGTGGGCGGCCCTCGAACGAGCCTGGGCGGCGGCGGTCGACCGGGCCGTGTCCATGCCCGAGGGTGCTGTCGACGTCTCGATCGACGGGGAGTGGTCGTTCGCGCAGACACTGCGCCACCTCGCGTTCGCCGCCGACACCTGGCTTGGCAAGGTGATCCGGCAACTGCCGCAGCCGTTCCACCCGCTCGGGCAACCACATGCGGAGTACGAGACCGAAGGCTTCGACATGTCGATCTTCGCCGTCGAGCAGCCGACGTTCGCCGAAACCCTGGAGCTGCGGGCCGAGCGGCAGGCGATGGTGCGCGACTTCCTCGCCGCCGTCACGCCGGACCTGCTCGCCGAGACCCGGCCGGCCGCCTGGTGGCCCGAGAAGCAGGTGTCCGTCCTGCACTGCCTTCACGTGATCTTCGGCGAGGAGTGGCAGCACCTCCGCTTCGCCCTGCGTGACCTCGACGCGCAGGGCTGAGACCTCACCCCGACCGGCGGCGCTGGGCTGCGCTGCTTGGGTGTTCGGTCGGGCTGGCGCTCGGGCTGTGGCCAGTCAGGTGGTCGGTAGTCGCCGGGCCAGCTCACGACGCAGCGCGTCGGGGCCCGGCCTCATCCAGGCGAGCCGGACGACCAGTTCGTAGGGGCCGCGTCCGGGGGTCGACCACTGCCCGGCTCGCATGGGCGGACGGGTCTGCTGCGGGTCGAGGGGCATGACCACCAGCCGCGGATCCAGGCGCCCTCGGACCTGGGCGCTGGCCATGTTGACCCAGTCGATGCTGAGCCTGGTCCCGTTCGGTCCGCTCAGGTGCAGCGTTTCGTCGGTCAACCGCAGCGGCAGGCGAGGCTGATGACGCAGCTGCCAGTTGGTGGTCAGCGCGACGATGGCGCCGATCATGCCGAAGCGCAGCAGCACCGTCCACCACGCCTCGTCGAACACCACCGTGTAGAAGGCCAGGAGAGCCGCGGCGGCCAGCCCTGCGAGAAGCATGGCGAGGCGGTGTCGGCGCGGGGAGTGCCGGAAGTCCAGACCGGACGAAGCATCGAGGGCGGCCACCGTCGCCAAGTGCCCGGGTGGTCGGTCGATGAAACGATGCCGCTCGTTTGATCCAGACGGGTTTGGTGATGTCGCGCGTTCCGAACGGGTGGGATACCCCGATATCGCTGATCTGGAGTGGATCTAGGCCTGAAACGGGCGGTCGGACGGGGTTCCTGTCGTACCCGGTGGTTAGTGTCGATGTCACAGACGGTGCCCGGTCGGCGACAACAGGAGTCGCCCGCGCGCCGCGAGCCGATCAGGAGGAGCGATGCTCATCGACTGCGACGGGTGCGCGAAGCGGGCCGACGGCTGCTCCGGCTGCCCGCTGACCGCCCTGTTCGACGAGACGTCCCCGGTGGCCGGGTTGGTCGCCGCCGAGGTCGAGGCCATCGAGGTGTTCGCCCGGGCCGGCTTCGACGTGGAGGTGCTGGCCGCGCCCGCACGCCCCGAGGCGGCTCGCCGCCGGGCCACCCGCCGGGTCGCCTGAGCGCCATACCGTGCCCGGAAGCAGGCTTCTTGCGGGCCATAGGATGAGCGGTCACGGCGGGAGGAGCGGCGCGATGAGTGAGGTACGACAGGCGGTGACGCGGTGACCCCGCGCGGCTGGGCGCTGCTGGCCCTGGCCGGGCTGACCGTCGCGCTTGTCGTGCTGGCCGCGCTGCTCGTCCCGTGGCACCGTCCGCCGGCACCCCGGGCCGACCAGCTCGCCGCGCTGCGTGACCTGCCGGCCGAGCAGGTGGCCAAGGGCCGGGAGTTCCGGGCGGCGCTGCGCCCCGGTGGCTATGCCGCGCTCGCCGTCGGGCTGCTCGTCGCCCTCGCGCTCGGGTTGACCCCGCTGGGCGGTCGCCTGGTCGAGCTGGTGGGCCGGCCGTTCGGCGGGCACTGGGCCGCGCAGGCGGTGCTCGGCGGGCTGGCGGTGGTGCTCGTCGCCGATCTGGTGACGCTCCCGTTCGCCGCCTGGCGGCAGAGCGTGCTCACCCGCTACGGGTTGAGCACCAACGGCTGGAACGGCTGGGCGGTCGACCTGCTCAAGTCGTACGCGGTCAGCGCCGTGATCGGCGCGGTGGCGCTGTTCGGCTTCTACGCGGTCATCCGGCTCGCGCCGCGCTGGTGGTGGGCGTTCGGCGCGGCCGGCGCCGCGGTGCTTGTGGTGCTGCTGTCGTTCGTGCTGCCGGTGCTCGTGGAGCCGGTGTTCAACAGGTTCACCCCGATGGAGCAGGGCCCGTTGCGCACCGAGCTGATGAGCATGGCCGCCCGCGACGGGGTGCCGGTGCGCGACGTGCTCGTCGCCGACGCCTCCCGCCGCACCAGGGCGGTCAACGCGTACGTCTCCGGTCTCGGGCCGACCCGGCGGGTGGTCGTCTACGACACGTTGCTGCGCGAGGCGACCCCGGCCGAGGTGACCGCCGTCGTGGCGCACGAGCTGGGGCACGCGAAGGACTCCGACGTGGCCGCCGGCACGCTCACCGGTGCGTTGGGTGCCGCGGCTGCCGTGGTGGCGCTCTACCTGCTCGGCTCGTGGGGGCCGCTGCTGCGACTGGCCGGTGTCGACTCGGTAGCCCAACCGAGGGCGTTTCCGCTGCTGGTCGCCCTGGTCACGGTGGCCGGGCTGATCGCGGCTCCGGTGCAGGCGCTGATGTCCCGGCGGGTGGAGGCGCGCGCCGACGCGCATGCGCTCGCGCTCACCAACGACCCGGAGTCCTTCGAGTCGATGCAGCGCCGACTCGGCTCGGTCAACCTCGGCGACCCCGACCCGCCCCGTTGGGAATACCTCTATTCGGCCTCACACCCGTCCACCGTGGAGCGGATGGCCGCCGCCCGCGCGTACGCCCGGGAGGCCGGACGATGAGTCGCACCCTGCTGATCACCAACGACTTTCCGCCCCGACCGGGCGGGATCCAGTCCTTCGTGCACAACCTCGCGGTCCGTCAGCCGGCCGGCTCGGTGGTGGTCTACGCGTCGAGCTGGCGTGGTGCCGCGAAGTTCGACGCCGACCAGCCGTTCGAGGTGGTCCGGGAGCGCACCCGGGTGCTGCTGCCCACCCCGTTGATCGCCCGCAGGGCGGCCCGGTTGGCTCGCGCGTACGACTGCGACACGGTGTGGTTCGGCGCCGCGGCCCCGTTGGGGCTGCTCGCGGCCGGCCTGCGGCGGCGGGCCGGCATCCGCCGGGTGGTGGCGCAGACCCACGGCCACGAGGTCGGTTGGGCGGCGGTGCCCGCCGCGCGGCCGGCACTGCGCCGCATCGGTCGAGGCGTGGACGTGACCACCTATCTCGGCGAGTACACCCGTACCCGGTTGGCCCGGGTACTGGACGAGGTGACCGAGTTGCGCCGCCTCGCTCCCGGGGTCGACGTGGACACCTACCACCCGACCGTGGACGGCGAACAGGTCCGGGCCCGGCTCGGGTTGACCGACCGGCCGGTGGTCGTCTGTGTGTCCCGGCTGGTGCCGCGCAAGGGCCAGGACACCCTGATCCGGGCCCTGCCGGAGATCCGCCGCCGGGTGCCCGGCGCGGCGCTGCTGATCGTCGGCGGCGGTCCGTACCGGGCGACCCTGGAGAAGCTGGCCCGCCAGACCGGTGTCGAACGCGACGTGGTGTTCACCGGCAGCGTGCCGTCGGTCGATTTGCCGGCACACTACGCGGCCGGCGACGTCTACGCGATGCCGTGCCGCACCCGCAACCGTGGTCTCGACGTCGAGGGGCTGGGCATCGTCTACCTGGAGGCATCCGCGACCGGGCTGCCGGTGGTGGCAGGTGACTCCGGCGGCGCACCGGACGCGGTCCGCGAGGGGGAGACCGGCTACGTCGTCCGCGGCCGGGACGTCGCCCAGCTCGCCGAGCGGGTCTCCCGGTTGCTCGCCGACCGTGATCTGGCCCGCCAGCTCGGCGCGGCCGGCCGGGCGTGGGTGGAACGGGAGTGGCGCTGGGAGGCGCAGGCGGAACGCATGGCAGCGCTGCTCGCCGGCTGATCACCGCCCGCGTTCAGCTCTCGCGGGCTGGCGCGTAGTGCGGCACGTACTCCTGGCCGGTCAGCTTCTGGATCGCCGCCATCACCTCGTCGGTGACCATCCGGATGTCGCGTGGCCCGGTGATCCGGTCGGCGACCGGGATCGGCGGGCCGAACCGCAGCGTGATCGGGTGTCGGCGGGGCAGCCGCGCGTCGACGGGCAGCACCTCGGCGGTGCCGAGCACGCCGACCGGGATGATGGGCACCCCGGCGTCGCGTGCCAGCCGGGTCATCCCGACCCGGCCCCGGTAGAGCCGCCCGTCCGGGGAGCGGGTGCCCTCCGGGTAGACGGCGACCAGGCCGCCGGCCCGGAGCACGGGTACGGCGGCGTCGAGGGCGCGTAGAGCGGCCCGACCGTCGGCGCGGTCGACCGGGATGGCGCCCATGCCGGCGACGATCCGCCGGTTGAGCCAGCCGCCCGGGCCCCGGCCGTTGAAGTATTCGACCTTTGCCCAGAAGGTGACGTGTCGGGGCGTCGAGGTGACGAGGAACAACTCGTCGGCGACGGACAGGTGGTTGCCGGCGAGGATCGCGCCGCCGTGTCGGGGCAGATGCTCAAGCCCTTCCACGCGGGGCTGCCAGCCGAAGCGCAGCAGGGCGCCGACGGTCAGCTTGGTGACGTCGTACAGCAGGGGCACGTGTCCTCCGGGGTCCAGTTTCAGGCCGGCGCGGGGCCGAGATGGGCCTCCAGCGCGGCACGCAGCAGGGCGTCGTCGTCGGTGGCGCCGGTGGCCAGCGGAAGGCTGCCCCAGGCCCAGAGTTGAGCGATGCCGTGCAGGTTCGCCCAAAGGGCGCCGGCGAGCACCGCCGGGGGCGCGTCGGTGGGTCGGCGCGCCTGCGCCACCAGCTCGGCCAGGACGGCGAAGAGCGGCAGGCTCGTCTCGCGCAGCCGCAGCCGGCCGCTGTCGAGCAGGTCGTGGCGGAACATCAGCTCGAACATGCCGCGGTGGGCAGCCGCGAAGTCCAGGTACGTCCGGGCCAGCGCGGTCAATCGGGTACGCGGATCCGCGTCGACGTCGCGCAACGTGCGCTCGACGCGGGCGGTGAGGTCGGCGAAGCCCTCCCGCGCGATGGCGGAGAGCAGGTCGACGTGGGTGGGGAAGTAGCGGCGCGGCGCCCCGTGCGAGACCCCGGCCCGGCGGGCGATCTCCCGCAGCGACACCGCCGACTGGCCCTCGCGCAGCACGAGGTCCACCCCGACGGCCACCAGCCGTGCCCGCAGCCCCGTCTCGTCCGCGCTCATAGACACTGTCTACCAGCCGCCGTAGACGCTGTCTACCGCCGGATGGTGGTGGGGGCATTCACCGCTTTTGTATTTAAGTTAGGCGAAACAGG
Organism: Micromonospora sp. NPDC003944; assembly: GCF_053605225.1. NCBI lineage: Bacteria > Bacillati > Actinomycetota > Actinomycetes > Micromonosporales > Micromonosporaceae > Micromonospora > Micromonospora sp. NPDC003944. The sequence continues at coordinate 26,681 of NZ_JBSGIV010000036.1, read as the reverse complement.
CTAATCGCGAACGCTGGCTTGCGTGATCTACTCGGGTTTCATGAAGTCGGGGTGTCCTGGTGCCGGGATGCCCCGACATCAGGAAAGGCGAGTGGATCATGGTCGCGCTGCCTGCGCGCCGGCGGCGTCAGGCGGCCCGGGGAAGCGAGGCGGGCCGGCAAGGCGGGACGCGCCGGGAAGTGAGGCGGGCCGGCAAGGCGGGTCGCGCCGGGAAGTGGAGCTGGCCGGCGGCGTCGGGATACGGTCAGCGGATGCGGGCCAGGATGCGGTCGGCGGGGGCCGGTCGGCCGAAGTGCCAGCCCTGGGCGGCGTCGCAGCCGATCGCGCGTAGCCGCTCGGCCTGCCCGGCGGTCTCCACCCCCTCGGCGGTGACGGTCAGGTCCAGCGCGTGGGCCAGCGAGACCAGCGAGGCGAGGATGCGCTCGTCGGTGCGGCCGACGGAGGGCGACCGCAGGCCGGCCACGAACTCCCCAGCCACCTTCAGCTCGGTCACCGGCAGGTCCCGCAGGTACGCCAGGTTGCTGTAGCCGGTGCCGAAGTCGTCGATGGCGATGCGTACCCCGAGGTCGGCGAGGACCCGCAGGGCGCGGACCGGCTCCTCGGCGGTGCTCATCATCGTGCTCTCGGTGATCTCCAGTTGGAGTCGCTCCGGTGGTAGGCCGGTCTGCCGCAGCAGTGCGCGGACCTCCTGCACCAACCCGGGCCGGTGCACCTGCCGTACCGCCAGGTTGACGCTGACGAACGGCGCGGGGGCACCCCCGGCCGACCACGCCTCGGCCTCGCGGCACGCCTCGGCCAGCACCCACCCGCCAAGTTGGACGATCAGGCCGGTCTCCTCGGCCAACCCGATGAAGCTGTCCGGTCGCAGCACCCCCAGCTCGGGGTGCCGCCAGCGGACCAGTGCCTCCACGCCGACCAGGCTGCCGTCGCGCAACGAGGTGAGCGGCTGGTAGTCGAGGTAGAACTCGCCCCGCTCCAATGCCGCCGGGATGGCCGCGGAGAGCGCGTAGCGGGCCAGTTCACGCTGGTTGCGCTCGGCGTCGTAGAGCGCCCAGCGCGCTCCACCGGCGGATTTCGCCCAGTGCAGGGTGCTGTCGGCGGCCCGCATCAGGTCCGTGGGGTTCGCCCCGGCCACCTGGCGCTCGACGATGCCGATGCTCGCCGAGATCTGCAGCTCGTGCCCGTCGACGAGGGCCGGTGTGCGTACCGCGGCGAGCGCCGTCTCGGCCACCGCCACCATGTCGTCGGTGCCGGTGGTGCGTTCCACCAGGATGACGAACTCGTCGCCGCCGAGCCGGGCGACCAGGTGCTCACCCATGGCCTTGCGCAGCCGCTCGGCCACCGTGGCCAGCAGCAGGTCACCGATCTGGTGCCCCAGGGTGTCGTTGACCACCTTGAAGCGGTCCAGGTCCAGGAAGCACACCCCGACCCGCTGCGCGCCCCGGCCCGGCTCGTTGAGCGCGGCGGTGAGCCGTTCGGTGAACAGCGTCCGGTTGGGCAGGCCGGTGAGCGGGTCGTGGGTGGCCTGGTGCCGGAACCGGGCCTCGCTGGCCCGCAGCGCCCGCTCGGCCTGGGTGCGGGCCCGCATCGCGGCCCGGCGGATCGACTCCTGCTCGTCGAGCGTCCGGTCGCGCAGCGCGCGGGCGTAGCCGGTCGCCACGGCCGCCAGCAGCCGGGCCATCCGGTCCTCGACATCCTCGGCCACCAGCCCCAGGTCGCGCACCAGGCGGAGCTGGATGACCTCGACGGTACGGCCCAGCCCTTCGGCGGAGGCGATGTGCGCGGCGACCAACTCGGCGCCGACCCGGTGCCCGGCCCGCAGGTCGAACGGTTCGGTGAGCAACGCGCCGGCCAGTTGCCCGGTGAGCCGGTCCAGCAGGGACTCCAACTGGGCCTGGGTCATCGGTAGGTAACTGGTGCCGGAGACCGCCTTCGCCCAGGCCCGGGCGAACGTGCCCGGGTAGGGGGCCACTCCGGGCGACTCAGCCACCGAGGCGCCCGACGCCGCCCATGAAGACCGCGTTCTCGGCGTCCTCCGCGCTCTCCGGAGTGTCCGGTCGCCACTGGGGCACCCAGACCACGCCGGGGTCGAGCAGCTCGAACCCGTCGAAGAGCGCGGTCAGCTCGGCGCGGCTGCGCACCGACAGCGGGTTGTCGGTGCGCCGGTAGACCCGTTCCGCCTCGGCGCGCTCGTCCTCGCTGCGCCCGTCGTCGCTGGCCTGTGACAGCACCAGATAGCTGCCGGGCGCCAGCGCGTCCCGCAGTGTCCGCAGCAGCTCCGCCGGCCGGTCGTCGTCCGGTACGAAGTGCAGGACGGCCACGACCATCACGGCCACCGGTTGGCTCAGGTCGAGCAGTTTGCGGACGTCCGGATGGGCCAGGATCGCCTCCGGGTTGCGCAGGTCCTCCTGCACCACAGCGGCCTGCTCGTTGCCGGCGAGGATCTCGCGGCTGTGCGCCACGGCCACCGGGTCGACGTCCACATAGACCACTCGCGACTGCGGATCGAGCTGCTGGGCGATCTCGTGCACGTTGCCGACGGTCGGGATGCCCGAGCCGATGTCCAGGAACTGCCGGATACCGGCCTCGGCGAGGTGGTGCACGGCCCGGCGCAGGAACGCCCGGTTGGCCTGGGCCATCAACGGGGCCTCGGGCACCGCGGCGACCATCGCCTGCGCGGCGGCCCGGTCGGCGGCGAAGTTGTGCGAGCCACCGAGGTAGTAGTCGTACATCCGCGCGACGCTCGGGCGCTCGATGTCGATGGTGTCGGGTGCCCAGTCCGGCCGCTGCATGCGTTTCACCCCTCGAGTCCGCGAAGCGAGCATCGTCGCCCGCGCGGGTATTGTGCACCCGCCACGCACGCCAGACCATAGCGTGCCGGAGGTTGCCCGCCGACGTCGGTCGATATGCGACGGTCCGCGCCCGCCGGGGAGGCTGGCGCGGACCGTCGGTCGCGACGTCCCGCTCGACGAGCGGGAGGCGGGTCAGAACTTCGGCGCGTCCGGTGCCTCGAGCAGGCCGAGCCGGAGCGCGGTCATCAGGGCCTGTGCCCGGTTGGCCGCGCCGAGCTTCTCGTAGAGCTTGGAGATGTGCGTCTTCGCCGTGGACTCGCTGACGAACAACTGCTTGGCGATGCCCGCCACGCTCATGCCGTCGGCGAGCAGCCGCAGCACCTGCCCCTCCCGGGGAGACAACTGCGGGCCGGACGGGGCGAGCCGGCGCTTCATCGCCTCGGCCAGGTCGGCGGCGGTGAACGCGCTGGGGGAGGAGGCGGCATGCCGGGCGGCGGCCACCACCTCGTCGGCCGGGGCGGTCTTCGGTACGAAGGCGCTCGCGCCGGCCTCCAGTGCGCCGAAGAGCTGGTCGTCGCCGGCATACATGGTCAACACCACGATGCCCATCGACGCGCTGGACTTGCGCAGGGCGCGGGTGGCCTCCAGGCCGCTGCCGTCGGGCAGCCGCAGATCCATGATCACCACGTCCGGCTGCAAGGCGCCGGCCTGGCGTACCCCCTCCGCCGCCGTGGCCGCCTCACCGACGACCTCGAACTGGCGGTCGCGCTCGAAGGCGTGCCGCAAACCCTTGCGAATCAGGTCATGATCGTCGACAAGGAGGACCTTGGTACGGGTGGCCGGTATCGGACTTGTGGTCATCCTCGGGTTACTCCCCTTCTGGTGCTGCGCTGCCGCGCACGTTATCGCGCCGGGCCGAGGTGCCGAGAACCACCGCCACGGTCGTGCCGCTGGGTTGCCGCGGCCTGATCTCCAACCGGCCCCGGATACGTTCCGCCCTCTCGGCCATGATCGCAAGACCGTACCGCCCGTCCGGGCGCTGGTCAGCCATCCCCTGACCGTCATCCGACACTTCTATTTGCGCGTACGGGGGGTCGACCTCACACGTGACCCACAAATTCGACGCCCCGGCGTGCTTGCGCGCGTTGGTCACCGCCTCCTGCGCGATGCGCAGCAACTCTGCCTCGGTGGCGGCCGGCAGCCGGGCGGTGGACTCGTCAAGCGAGAGGTGCACCCGCAGCCCGCCGGACGCGCCGACGGTGCGCGCGTACTCCGCGATCGCCGCGGCCAACCCGCCCTGCCGGTCCACCTCGCTGCGCAGCTCGAAGAGGCTCAGGCGCAGCTCCTGGATCACCCGGGTCACCTCGGCGCGCAGCGTACGCAGAGCCTCGGCGGTCTCGTCGGCGTCGTCGAAGACGGTGGCCATGGCGTTGTCGATGCCGTAGCCGACCATCACCAACTCCTGTGCCACCCCGTCGTGGATCTCCCGGGCCAGCCGCTGCCGCTCCTCGTTCGTGGCAAGCGAGCGGACCTCGTCGAAGAGCAGCGCCGCCTCCAGCCGCAGCGCGGCCGGGCGGGTCAGCCCGGTCACCCGGGCCACCACCGCCGGCGGGTACGCCTGCGCGGCGTCGGCCTCCAGCACCACCAGTCCCACCGTGCGCACCCCGGCGACCAGCGGGATGATCAACGCGGACACGTCGCCGCCGCGGTGCGAGCGGGACTGCGACCGGGCCGCAGTGGTGGCCTGCTGGGTGGCCCAGGCGTCCGCGATGGCCGAGTCCGCGTCGAGAGTCGTCTCCCAGTCGACCCGGTCGACGCCGGCTTGGGCGAGCACCACGAGTCGACCGCCGCCGCTCGCCGACAGCACCGCGCCCCGGTCGGCGCGGGCCACCGTGCGCAGTTCCTCCAGCAGGTGCTCGGAGATACCGCCCGGGTCCAGGGTCGCCCCGGGTAGCTGCCGGGCCACCGTCCGCAGCTGGGTCAGCAGCCGGGTGGCCTCGGCGTACGGCTGGGGTTTGCCCTCACCGCGGACCGCCATCACCCGGTGCAGCGTGCCGGCGGCGTAGAGGCCCAGCGCGGCCAGGATCAGCCACTGCGCGCAGACCGCGAGGTAACCCGGCTGGCTGAGCTGGAGCCCGCCGTCGACCCGGGTCAGCGCCCCGCTGATCAGCAGGGTGGCGCCGGTGACCACGAGCAGCGCGGCGCCCTCGGGGAAGCGGCGACGCAGCGCGGTGACGGTCACCGGAACCGCCAGGTAGGGCAGTACCGCCGACGCACCCAGGCCGTCGACGGTACCGCCGATGGCCGCGACCGCGGCGACGTGGCTCGCGGCCAGCCCCAGCACCACCACCTCGGCCACCCGGCTCAGCGGGCCGACAAGCCGGTGCTGCGGTGCCAGCAGCGACGGCAGCCCGGCCACCGCCAGCAACGCGATCCACCACAGCTGGGCGACGTCCCGGGTGGCGAACAGGGTCAGGATGGCGATCAGCGCCAGCATCACCAGGCGGGCTGCCGCGGCGAGGGGATGCGGGTGCGGTGCGGTGGCTGTGGATGCGGGCACGTGACGGATGGTAGTCAGCCTCGGTAGATATCGGCGATCTCCGCCGCGTACGTCTTGTGGACAACCTGCCGCTTGACCTTGAGCGACGGGGTCAGCTCGCCGGTCGCCTCGGTGAAGTCGTGGGGCAGGACCCGGAACACCTTGATCGCCTCGGCCTTCGACACGGCCTGGTTCGCGGTGTCGATCGCGGCCTGGATCTCCCGGCGCAGGCCCTCGTGCTCGCGCACCTGCTCGATGGTGGTGTCCCGGGGCATCCCGGCGCTCTCCAGCCAGGTCGGCAGGGCCTCCTCGTCGACGGTGACGAGTGCCGCGATGAACGGCTTGGCGTCACCGACCACGACGCACTGGCTGATCAACGGGTGCGCCCGAACCAGGTCCTCCAGCACCGCCGGGGCGACGTTCTTGCCGCCGGCGGTGACGATCAGCTCCTTCTTGCGGCCGGTGATGCTCAGGTAGCCGTCGGAGTCGAGCTGGCCCAGGTCGCCGGTGCGGAACCAGCCGTCGGCGCTGATCGTCTCGGCCGTCGCGGTCTCGTTGCGCCAGTAACCCTGGAAGACCAGCTCGCCGGAGATCAGGATCTCGCCGTCGTCCTCGATCCGCACGGTCACGCCGGGCAGCGGACGGCCGACGCTGCCCATCCGGGTGCCGGTGGGCAGGTTCGCCGCGGCGGCGGGCGAGGTCTCGGTGAGGCCGTAGCCCTCCAGGACCGTCACGCCGATGCCCCGGAAGAAGTGACCCAGCCGGGCGCCGAGTGGCGCCCCGCCGGAGATCGCGTCCCGGCACCGTCCGCCGAGCGCGGCCCGCAGCTTGCGGTAGACCAGCCGGTCGAAGACCACGTGCTGGGCGCGCAGCGCCAGCCCCGGTCCGCCGGGGGTCTCCAGGGCCTCGCTGTACGCGATGGCGACCTGCTCGGCGCGGGCGAAGATGCCGCCCTTGCCGTCCGCCTCGGCCTTCTGCTTGGCGGCGTTGTAGACCTTCTCGAACACCCGGGGTACGGAGAGCACGAAGGTCGGTCGGAACGCCTGCAGCTCGGCGACCAGGTTCCTGGTGTCGGCGCAGTGCGCCATGGTGGCCCGTGCCTGCACGACGCCGATCTGGATGAGCCGGGCGAAGGCGTGCGCCAGCGGCAGGAAGAGCAGGGTGCTCGCGCCGGCGTTGAACAGGTTCGGCAGCACCGGGACCGCGTTGGCGATGTCGGCGTACATGTTGCGGTGGGTGAGCACGCAGCCCTTGGGTCGGCCGGTGGTGCCGCTGGTGTAGATGATCGTGGCCAGGTCACCGGCGCGGACGGCCTTGCGCCGCCGGTCGACCTCGGCCAGCTCGACGGTGGCGCCGGTCGTGACCAGCTCGTCGACCCCGCCGCTGTCGATCTGCCAGACCTGGCCCAGCTCGGGCAGCCGGTGCCGGACACCGGCGACGAGGGCGGCGTGCGCCTCGGTCTCCACCACGACGGCGACCGCGTTGGAGTCTTCGAGGATCCACGCGGCCTGCTCGGCGCTCGACGTCTCGTAGATCGGCACGGTCACCGCGCCGACGGCCCAGATGGCGTAGTCCAGCAGCGTCCACTCGTAGCGGGTGCGGCTCATCAGCCCGACCCGGACGCCGGGCTCGATGCCGGCGGCGATCAACCCGCGGGCCACGGCGGCCACCTCGTCGCGGAACTGGAGGCAGGTCACGTCGGTCCAGGCGGTGACGGTGCCGTCGCCGCTCGCGGTGGGGCGGGCGAACTGGACGGTGTCGGGCGCGACTTCGGCGTTGTCCCAGACCGGATCGGTGAGGTTGGCCGCGTCGCCAACGGTGACGATCGGCGGAACGGAGAACTCGCGCACCTGCACTCCTTCGTGCTCGCACTTGCGGGGCCGGCTGCCGCGGTGGGCGTCGGCATGTGTCGAAACCTACCCGGCGGGCGGTCGGGGTGAGACAGGCAGGAGGCGGGTAGCCTCCCCCCATGGCGGACTCCTCCACCCAGTCGATCATCATCGGCGCCGCACCGGATCGGGTGACGGCGGTCATCTGCGACTTCGCGCGCTACCCGGAGTGGACCGACGCGGTGCGTCGGGCGGAGATCGTCGAGGAGTACGAGGACGGCTACGCCAGCCAGGTGCGTTTCACCATCGACGCCGGGGTGATGGCCGACGAGTACGTGCTTGAGTACGAGTACGCCGAGGACCTGTCCCGGATCGAGTGGCACCTGGTCTCCCCGTCGAAGATGCAGAAGGCCCAGCGTGGTTCGTACGACCTGGTGGGTAACCCGGACGGCAGCACCACGGTGACCTACACGCTTGAGGTCGACCTGTCGGTCGGCATGCTCGGAATGTTTCGGCGCAAAGCCGAGAAGATGATCATGGACACCGCGTTGAAGCAGCTCAAGCGCCGGGTAGAAGCAACCGGCGCGGCGCAGTGACGCATCCGGTGGCACGGTAGAGGAGCCGACGGTGGGCGGAACGGATCCGGGTTCGGCCCGGGAAGAGGCAGAGCGGCTGGTCGCCACCCTGCTGGCAGGGGCGCGACTGGCCTCCGCCGGCTCGACGGGCGGAGCGTTCGGCTCCCTGGGCGGGGTGCTGTCCGGTGTCCTCGGTCACAGCACGGGTCCGGACGGCCGCTCCGGTGCCGGTGGCGCATTCGCCACCGGATCGGCCGAATGCTGCGTCTGCCCGGTCTGTCGGGGCATCGCCGCGTTGCGGGACCCGAGTCCGGAATTCGCCGAACGCCTCGCCACCGGCGCCGGCGACCTCGCCGCAGGGGTCGCCAGCCTGCTCCGCGCGTTCTCCCCGGCGGAACCGTCCGCGCCGAGCCCCACCGCGCCGGCCGCCGAGCCGAGCGCCCCGCCGTCGCCGGCACCCACCGCGAGCACCGGCGACGTGCTTTCCGAGACGCCCCCGAGCGCCCCGTCCACCGCTACCGCCGACGACCACGTGTGGCGCGATGCCACCCGCACCGGGCATGATTCTCAGCCGGCGCCGGAGCGGGATGTCTGGTCGGTCGCCACCCGGACGGCGGACCCACTCGCCCCGGCCGCCGTACCACCCGTCGACGAGGCCGGGACGGCGACCGTACCGGCACCGACCACCCGTCCCGTGGTGCCCGCCTCGCGGGTGCCCGACGACGCCGACGCGGAGGCATCGGGCGACGGCGCCTGAGCGCGGGACACGTCGACCCGGACCGGCACTGGGCCGGGGATCTGGGGCGGACAGCACAGCAGAGGGGGGCGGTAGCGGTGACGCTGACCATCGGAGTCGACGTCGGTGGCACGAAGGTGGCCGGCGGTGTCGTGGACGACACCGGCACGGTCCTCGTGCAGACCCGACGGGACACTCCCGCCGATGACGTCGCCAAGACCCGCGACGTCATCATCGAGTTGGTCGGCGAGCTGGCTGCCGGGCGCACCATCGAGGCAGTCGGCATCGGCGCGGCCGGTTGGATCGACGCCAGCCGTTCGACTGTGCTCTTCGCCCCCAACCTGGCCTGGCGGGACGAGCCGCTCCGCGAGTACGTCAGCGAGGCCGTCGGTCTTCCCGTGATCGTGGAGAACGACGGGAACGTCGCCGCGTGGGCCGAGTTCCGCTACGGCGCGGCCCGCGACGCCGACGACTCCATGATCATGTTCACCATCGGCACCGGGGTGGGCGGTGGCATCGTCCTCGGTGGCGACCTGATGCGCGGCGCGCACGGCATCGCCGCCGAGCTGGGCCACATGCTGGCCGTGCCGGACGGGCACCAGTGCGGCTGCGGTCGGCTGGGCTGCATCGAGCAGTACGCCAGCGGCAGCGCCCTGGTCCGGTTCGCCCGAGCCGGCGCCCGGCAGGAGCCGAACCGGGCCACCTCCCTGCTGAAGCTGGCCGGCGGTGAGGCCGAGGCGATCACCGGCCCGATGGTGACCGCCGCCGCGCAGGGCGGCGACCCGGTCTCCGCCGAAGCGTTCGCCCAGATCGGCCGCTGGCTGGGCACCAGCCTCGCCGACATGGCGCAGATCCTCGACCCGCAGACCCTGGTGGTCGGCGGCGGTGTGATCGACGCCGGCGACCTGCTGCTCGGCCCCACCCGCCGCTCGTACGTCGACGCGCTCGCCCAGCGTGGTCGCCTGCCGGTCGCCGAGGTGCTCCCGGCGGAGCTGGGCAACAGCGCCGGGGTGATCGGCGCCGCCGACCTGGCCCGCCGGATCTGAGGCGGTCCACCGATGGGCGTGCCGCTACGCGTGGTGTCGTACAACATCCACAGCCAGCGCGACGACACCGCCGCGCTGGCGGCGGTGGTCCGGGCCGTGACGCCGGACGTGGTGATCGTGCAGGAGGGGCCGCGCCGGTTCCGGTGGCGGCAGAAGTCCGCCACGTTGGCCGAGTCGTTCGGCCTGGTGGTGGCCGCCGGTGGGCTGCCCGCCCTGGGCAACCTGCTGCTGACAAGCCTGCGGGTGCGGGTGAGCGGCACCCGCTGCCAGCGCTTCCCGCTGACCCCCGGCCGGCACCTGCGCGGTGCCGCGTACGCGGACTGCCGGGTCGGCGACGCCCGGTTCACCCTCGCCGGCTCGCACCTCTCCACCGACCCGGCCGAGCGGCCCTCCCAGGCCGCCGAGTTCAAGCGTGGGCTGGACGCGGCGACCGGCCCGGTGCTTGCCGGGGCGGACCTCAACGAGGGCCCGGACGGGCCCGCCTGGGCCACCGTGTCGCGCGGGCTGACCGACGCCGCGGTGGCGGCCGACCGGGCCGAGCGGCTCACCTACTCGTGTGCCGACCCGCGCCGGCGCATCGACGCGCTCTTCGTCGACCCCCGGATCACCGTGGTCGACTACGACGTGGTGGACACCCCGCAGACCCGCCGGGCCAGCGACCACTTCCCGGTCCTTGTCGACCTGCTCCTGCCCCGCACCGGCTGACCCCCGACTCCGGCTCGACCGTCGACGCGTCCGGCTCAGGACTGGACATCCGGCGCGGTTGTGGAGAGGATTTCGCGGCGACCGGCACGCCTGCCGTACCAAAGGAGATCTTCCCGGTGTCCACCTCCACCGACCACGGCCGGCCCGACCCGGAGGCGACCTCGCCCGCGGCGAGCAGTGACGGCCGCCCGGTCTCCGACCGGGGCGACACCGTCTGCGTCATCGGGGCCGGGGCCAGCGGCCTGACGGCCATCAAGAACCTGCGCGAGCACGGGTTCGGCGTGGACTGCTACGAACGGGAGACGGGCGTCGGCGGCGCCTGGAACTGGCGGCACGACCGCAGCCCGGTGTACGCCAGCACCCACCTGATCTCGTCCAAGCCGTTCACCCAGTTCCCCGACTTTCCGATGCCGGACTCCTGGCCGGACTACCCGCACCACGGTCAGCTGCTGTCCTACTTCGAGCGGTACGCCGACCACTTCGACCTGCGCTCGCACATCTGGTTCGGCACCGAGGTGATCCGGGTCGAGCCCGTCGCGGGGGAGCGGTGGGACGTGACCACCCGCTCCACCGGGGGGTACGGCCCCGAGCGCACCGCCCGGTACGCCGCCGTGGTGATCGCCAACGGCCACAACTGGTCGCCGAAGCTGCCCCGCTACGAGGGCCTGGAGGAGTTCCGCGGCGAGATCATGCACGCCTCGTCCTACAAGGACCCGGCCCAGCTGCGTGGCAAGCGGGTGCTCGTGGTCGGCGCCGGCAACACCGGCTGCGACATCGCCGTCGAGGCCGCCCAGCAGGCCTCGCGCTGCTGGCACTCCACCCGGCGCGGGTACTGGTACGCGCCGAAGTACGTGCTCGGTCGCCCCGCCGACCAGGTCAACGACACCCTGTTGGCGTTGCGGGTGCCGTTGCGGGTGCGGCAGTGGCTCTACCACTGGACGCTGCGGCTGACCGTCGGCGACCTCACCCGCTTCGGCCTGCCCAAGCCCGACCACCGGGTGTACGAGACGCACCCGATCGCGAACAGTCAGCTCGTCTACTACGTGGGCCACGGCGGGATCGGCCCGGTGCCGGACATCGCCCGGTTCCACCCGTACGCCGTGGAGCTGGCGGACGGCCGGGAGATCGACCCGGAGGTGGTCGTCTTCGCCACCGGTTACCTGCCGCGCTTCGAGTTCCTCGACGCGTCGGTGTTCTCCGACAGCGCGGGCGCCGGGCGGCCCACCCTGTGGCTCAACGCGTTCACGCCGGGGCACCCGACGCTCGCGGTCGCCGGTCTGCTGCAACCGGACTCCGGTCTGTTCACCCTGTCGCACTGGCAGACGGTGCTCTTCGCCCGACTGCTGCGAGCCCGTCGGGACCGGCCGGAACGGGCCACGGCGTTCGCGTCTCGGGTCCGCGAACGGGCCGGGGAGCGGTACTCCGGGCCGGTGAAGGAGAGCAGCCGACACTGGTTCGAGGTCGGGCACGCCGACTACCTGCGCGCCATCCAGCGCGCCCTGGTCGAGTTGGAGGGCAAGTGAGCCGCCGGCGTCGCGAACGAGAGGCAGACCAGTGAGTGAGCTGCGGATCATGCGGGGTCGGGAGTGGTCCCGCCCGGTCCGGCCGGCCCGGCGGGAGGTGCTCAGCGCGGTCCCCCAGCTGGAGGAGGGGCGTCCGCCACTGCTCTTCGTGCCCGGGTTCGGGCACGGCGCCTGGGCGTTCGCCGAGCACTGGTTGGGTCACGCGGCGTCGCGGGGGTTCCCGGCGTACGCGGTGAGCCTGCGGGGGCACGGCGGCAGCGAGCCGGCGCCGGAGGCGACACTGCGGGCGTACGCCCACGATGTGGTCCAGGTGGCCGCGAGCCTGCCGCGGCAGGCGGTGCTCGTGGGGCACGGCGCCGGGGCGCTGGTGGTGGCGCACGCGTTGGCCCGCTACCCGGCGCGGGGCGCGGTGCTGGTGGCGCCGGTCTTCGGCGGTTGGGGTGTGCTGGGCGCGGCGTTGCGCCGCAACCCCGGTGGCACGCTGCCGGCGGTGTTCGGCGGCCCCCTGCGGCTCAACCGGGGCCAGCTGTTCAGCCGCGAGCTGCCCGACGAGGACGCCCGGCGGTACGTGGGACGCCTCGGTCGGGCGGGTCGGCGCGCGCAGTGGGCGCTGCTCGGTGAGCCGGAGGCCGAACCGGCGGTGGGCGCGCCCCCGGTGCTGGTGCTGGGCAGCCCCGACGACCGGGTGGTGCCGGCGTCGACACTGACCCGGGTGGCCCGCCGGTACGGGTCGGCGCCGCTGCTCTTCCCCGGGATGGGCCACGACCTGATGCTCGACGCGCGGTGGGCGGAGCCGATCGACGCGATCCTGGACTGGCTGGAGAAGGAGCCCGCAGCGCACTGAACGCCCGGCCGCCGGCGGTCAGCCGCCGGCCTGCTGGACGGCCGGGTCGCCGGTCGGGGTGGCTGGCCGGGGCACCCGAGTGGTGCCGTCCGCGCCGGCGTCGGTGCTGGTCAGGCGACTGACCAGGGCACCACCCTCATCCAGGGCGCGCAGGTAGGAGCGGGCCCAGGCCCGGATGTCGTGCTGGTGCAGGTGGGCGCGCATTTCCTGCATCCGCGTGGTGGTGTCGGCCGGACTGGCCCGCAGCGCGGCGCGCAGGCCCTGCTTGAGCCCTTCCAGGTCGTGCGGGTTGACCAGGTACGCCTGGGACAGCTCGGCGGCGGTGCCGGCGAACTCGCTGAGCAGCAGCGCCCCCGTGTCGTCGACCCGCGCGGCCACGTACTCCTTGGCGACGAGGTTCATCCCGTCGCGCAACGGGGTCACCGCCATCACGTCGGCGACCCGGTAGAGCGCGGCCAGCTCGGCCCGGTCGAAGGGCTGGGTGAGGTAGTGGATCGCCGGCTCGCCGACCCGGCCGAACTCGCCGTTGATCCGGCCGACCTCGCGCTCGATGCGCTCGCGCAGGATCTGGTACTGGCCGACGCGTTCCCGGCTCGGCATGGCGACCTGCACCAGCACGGTGTCGCGGACCTTGACGTCGCCGCTGGCGAGCAACTCGCTGTACGCCTTGAGGCGCTGCTCGATGCCCTTGGTGTAATCCATCCGGTCCACACTGAGGATGACCTGTCGGGGGTCGCCGAGGTCCTGTCGGAGCCGGTGGGCCCGCGCGGCCACGTCCGGGCGGTCGGCGAGCGCGGCCATCTCGGCGGTGTCGATGGAGACCGGGAACGCGCCGATGCGGACGACCCGGTCGTCGATGCCGATCCGCCGGTCGGTGGCGGGCAGCTCCAGCACCCGGGTCACCAGCTGGGCGAAGTTGTGCGCGGCCTGCACCCGCTGGAAGCCGACCAGATCGGCGCCGAGCATGCCGCGCAGCAACTCGGCCCGGCGGGGCAGTTGCATGAAGAGCTCCGGCGGCGGGAACGGCACGTGCAGGAAGAACCCGATGCGCAGGTCCGGGCGGAGCGCGCGCAGCAGACCGGGGACCAGTTGCAGGTGGTAATCCTGCACCCAGACCACCCCACCCGGCTCGGCCACCTCGGCGGTCGCCTCGGCGAAGCGCTGGTTGACCCGCTGGTACGCCTCCCACCAGCGGCGGTGGTGTTGCGGCTGCTCCACCGCGTCGTGGTAGAGCGGCCAGAGGGTGGCGTTGGCGAACCCCTCGTAGTGGTCGCGCAGGTCTTCCGGGGTGAGCGCGACGGTGTGCATCCGCACGCCGTCCACGTCCGGCAGCAAGGGTGCCGGCCCGGTGCCACCGGCCCAGCCGACCCAGGTCGCCGGGGTGTGTCGCAGAAGCGGGTGCAGTGCGCTGACCAGCCCACCCGGGCTGCGTCGCCACTCGCAGGCACCGTCGGGGGCCTGGTTGTCGTCGATGGGGAGGCGGTTGGCCACCACCACGAGAGAACTCTGTCGCATCTCGGGCATTCCGATCAGCAGAGGACTGACCGCCGCGAGCAAGGAAAAACCGGTCAGTCAGCGGGGGAAGTGACGTACAGCGGTATTCCTACTGACAGTAAGTTACACCACTGTTACGCGACCGGCGGGGCGCTGCTGTCCCGGGATGCGGGCCGACCTCAGACGACGGCGCCGTTGTCCGGGTCGTCCTCGTCCTCGTCGCCGGGGCGTAGCCGCCAGATCAGCGTGACGAAACCGGCCAGGATGCCGGTGAACCCGAAGAGCGTGACCGCCGAGCGGTCGATCGGAAGCAGCCACGGGAAGAGGAACAGCGCGAACCCGACGACCACCCCGAGCACGCCGATCACCGCGTACTTGCTGACCCGGGGCAGCGGTGGCGGCGGCGGTGGGTGGTAACCCTCGTCGTCCTCATCGTCGGGCAGGTCGGCGCCGAAGGTGTCCAGCCCGTCGAGCAGCGAGGGCTCGTCCGGTCGGGTGCCCCGGCCCACGGAGATCCCGGAGATGTCCGTGGCCGACGGCAGCCGGCGGACGTCGGTGGCGGTCGGACCGGGCTCGTCGGCACCGGAGCGGGCCAGCGGCCCAGCGGTCGGCTCGTCCCGTACGTCTCGTTCGTCCACGTCCTCCGAAGCCGGCCACGGGTGGTCACCGGGGGTGGAGGTGGTGTGGAAGCCTGCAACGATCCGTGCCCACTCGGCGTCGATGTCCGGTTCGTCGCGGGCCGGCGGCTGCTCCGGGGCGCCCTCGTCGGCGAGTTGGGCCAGGTAGTCCCGAGCGGTGGTCAGGTGTGAGCGGTCGACGTAGAGCCGGTCGACCGGCCGGGCCGGCACGGTGGTGGTGCGGGTGACCGGGTTGAGGTCGGCGGAGGGCTGGAGGTAGGCGGCTATCCCACCGGCGGCCAGCACGTCGAGCAGGTGCTCACCGACGCGCGGATCGACGTCGCCGACGACGGCGTACTCGTTCGCGTCGAGCCCGTTGTCCCGCCGTCCCCGGCGGGCCCCACCCGCTGACACCCGGACATCCCCCTTAACGCGCCTTCCGGCGCGGCCACCTCTGCCCTTCGACGCCCGTCCGCACGCCGTGCTCTGAATCGTGACACGTCAGGGCATGGTTCCGGGAGTGCGTTGTGTCGCGTCTTCCAAAGTCACGGCTGCTCCCGCAGGTCGCGACCGGGCACCTTTGTCCGTTCTTGCGCGACACGTGCGATCTCGGCGCTCATTGACGTCGAGCGCCGCGACACGCCGAGCGTCGCCCCGCTGACCTGCCAGCGACCCGGAATGGCGCGGCAGCGGTGACCGCCGATGGGTGCCAAGGGCTTCGTCCGTTGTGGTGCGAGCGCTCGCTTCGTAGGCTCGTCGGCGACGACGGCGGGCGCTGTCGCGGGCCCACCACGGGAAAGGACGCCGGTGCTCTACTGGCTGCTGAAGTACGTCATTCTCGGTCCGCTGCTCAAGCTGATCTTCCGCCCGCAGGTGGAGGGCCTGCACCACGTGCCGGCGACCGGCCCGGTGATCCTGGCCAGCAACCACCTCTCCTTCTCCGACTCGATCTTCACACCGTTGATCACCGCCCGGAAGGTCACCTTCGTCGCCAAGGCCGAGTACTTCACCGGCAAGGGGATCAAGGGCTGGCTGACCAAGATGTTCTTCGTCGGCACCGGCACGATCCCGGTGGACCGCTCGGGCGGCCAGGCCGCGCGCGCGGCCCTGGACACCCAGTTGCAGGTGCTACGCGCCGGGGGAGTGGCAGGCATCTACCCCGAGGGCACCCGCTCGCCGGACGGGCGGCTCTACCGGGGCAAGACCGGGGTGGCCCGGCTCGCCCTGGAGAGCGGCGCGGTGGTGGTGCCGGTGGCGATGCTCAACGCCGACGAGATCCAGCCACCGGGCAAGCTCATCCCCAAGGTCGACCGGGTACGGATCCGGTTCGGTGCGCCGCTGGACTTCTCCCGCTACGCCGGCCTGGCCGGCGACCGGTTCGTGGAGCGCGCGGTCACCGACGAGATCATGTACGAGTTGATGGAGCTCTCCGGTCGGGAGTACGTCGACACCTACGCCCAGAAGCTCAAGCAGCCCGTGCCGACGCCGCTTGCCGCCTGACCCGCCGGCCGGGCCGGTCGGCCGGCTCAGGGCAGGTGGAGCAGGGTGGGGGCGTGGTGGCGGGTGGCGAAGTCGTGCAGGCGGGCGCGGGTCGCCGCGGCGGCGGGCGGGTCGGTCCCGGCCAGGGGGCCGACGGCAAGCGCCAGTGTGATCACCTCGTCGGTCACGTCGGTCATCCGGGCGTAGCTCGCCGCCGACGAGCGCAGCAGGCCCGCAGCTGTCGCGGCATCCCCGTCGTGCCGAGCCAGCGTGGCGTCGGCGACCTGGGCGGCGGCGTGCGCCCACGGGGTCATCCGGGGCGCCCGATCGAGCATCTGGCGGACCAGCCGGGCCGCATCCGCGCCGAGCACCCCGGCGACGTGCCCGACGGCCGGCACCCACTCCGCGAACGGAATCATCCGGGTCCGTTGCCAGTCCTCGTCCAGCTCGGTGAGCAGCGCCATCGCCTCGTCGCGGCGGCCCTGCACCGCCCGGCACAGGGCGGCGTGCGCCAGGGTGGAGCGCAGCACCCGGTGGAACCCGGTGCGCCGCGCCGCGACAAGCGCCTGCTCGACCAGATCCGCACCCGTCGTGTCCGCCGCCGCGGTGCCGTCCCGCCCGGTGGTGGCGAGCGGCTCGGCTCCGGCCAGCCCGCGCATCCAGCCCGAGACCGCCACGATGTGCAGGTCCCACTCCGCGGTCGGTCGTTGGGTCGACTCCGCCGCCATCGCCAGCGCCGCCGTCCAGTCACCCGCGTAGTACGACCGTGCCCACTTGTCGGCGAAGCTGGTGGCCAGGCTGTGCTCGCCACCCAGGTCGAGGGTGAGCTGCTCGTCGACCAACCGGGCCGAGCCGGCCAGGTCGCCCTCCTCCTGCAAGGCCCAGGCCAGGTTCTGCACCGCCCGGCGTCGGCTGGTCAACCGTTCCACCCGGCAGTGCTCGGTCACCTCCGCCAGCTCCGGGAACGCCGAGTCGGAGCCGGCCAGGTAGCGCGCCACGGCCAGGGTGATCCGCGCGTTGGCCTGGACCTCGCGCAGCTGGAGTCGCTCGGCGAGGGACGCCGCCGCCCGCGCCGCGGTGCACGCCGGGTCGGTCTCCGCGTTCAACATGTGCACCCGGGCCAACTCCAGCAGGGCACCCGCCTTCTCCTGGCTGTCCGGTAGGTCGCCGTAGATGCCGATCGCCTGGTCCAGGCAGTGCAACGTCGCCGAACGGTCGGCCCGGCTCCACGCGGCGGTGGCGAGCAGCGTCCAGGCGCGCGCCGCCCCCGTCCGGTCGCCGCTCGCGGAGAGCCGCTCGGCCAGCCGGGTCAGGGTGTCCGTGCCCCCGGCCACCAGGAACGCGTCCCCGTCCCGGTAGAACGCCAGCTCGGCCTCGAAGAGGTCCAACGCCGGGTCCGGCCCGACGTCCATCGCCAGTGCCCGGCCGACAAGCGCGGCGGCGGTGTCCAGCGCGTGCAGCTCGTACGCCCGGCGGGCCGCCCGGTGCAGCGCGGCCCGCGCCGCCGGAGCGTAGGGCGCGGTGTCCAACCCGACGGTCCGGGCGATCTCGTGCGCCGCCCAGCGGTGGTTCGCCAGCACCTCGGCCAGGTCGTACTGCCGGCCATCGGTGAGCTGGGCCATCCAGTCGGCGGTGCGTTGGTGGCGCAGCACCCGCTCGGCCCTGGGCAGCCGTTGGTAGCAGACGTCGCGCACCAGGATGTGCCGGAACCGGTACTCGGACTGACCAGGCATCGTCGACGTGCTCTGCTCGTACACCAGGTCGCGCCGTTGCAGGCGGTCCAGCGCCCGCTCCACCCACTCCACCGGCCGCCCCAGCGCCATCGCGACCGGGGCCGCCCAGAACACCACGCCGACCACGGCGGCGGCCTGGAGCACCGCCCGGTCGGCCGAGTCCAGCAGGTCGAGCCGGTTGGCGATGACCGCCTGCACGGTGCGCGGCATCTCCGCGCCACCGTCGAGATCGGCGCGGACGGCCGTACCGACCGCGTCGAGCAGGCCGCCGTCAAGCAGCATCCGGGCGTACTCCTGGGCGTAGAGCGGGTTGCCGTCGGCGAACTCGATGAGCGGGGTACGCGAGCTGGAGGGCAGCGTCGACTGCCCGAGCAGCAGCGAGTAGAGCGTGTCGATGTCGGTGTCGTGCATCGGCGGCACCGAGATGGACATCGCGCCACTGATCGTGCCGGTCCAGGCCGGGTTCCGTTCCCGCAGCTCGGGCCGGGCGGTCGCGACGACAAGCAGCGGTACGCCGCGCGCTGACGCGCCCAACTGCTCGACGAAGGCGAGCATCGCCTGGTCCGCCCAGTGCATGTCCTCGAAGACCAGCACGGTCGGGCCGGTGGCGGCCAGGGCGAGCAGGAACCGCCGCCAGGCGGCCTCGGTCTCACCGGGGGTGAGTCGTTCGCCGGGTACGCCGATCAGCGGCCCGAGCGCCTCGGCCAGCCGGGTCGCGTGCGGGTCGGCCAGCTGCCCCAGGCGGGCCCGCAGCCGTTCGCGTAGCGCGACCGGGTCGTCGACCTCCGGCACACCCACCCAGGTCTTCACGATGTCCGACAACGCGGCCCAGGTGACGTTCTCGCCGAACGGCGGGCACTGCCCGACGAGCCAGGTGATCGGCGGGCCGGGCAGGCTGCCGGCGTGCCGGGCCAGCTCGCGCAGCAGCCGACTCTTGCCCACACCGGCGGGGCCGAACACCGTCACCAACTGGGAGGTCCGCTCGGTCACCATCCGGTGCAGCGCGTTGACAAGCAGGCCGCGCTCGTGCTCGCGGTCCACCATCGGCGTCAGCTCGGCGGCGCGCGGGTCCCGGTTGGGTCGCACCTGGATGGCCAGCCAGATCCGGCTCACCGCGGAGCGGCCGCGCAGCGTGACAGGTGGCTGGTCGGCGTACTCCATCTCGTGTCGGGTGGCCGACCAGGTGCTCTCGTCGACGACGACACCGCCCGACGGGGCGAACGCCTGGAGGCGGGAGGCCGTGTTGACGACGTCTCCGGTGACGAAGGCCTGCCCACCGTCACGGGCGGCGGAAAGATCGACCAGGGCTTCACCGGTCGCGATGCCGACCCGGAAGCCGAGCGGCGGCTGTGGGCCGGCGGGCTGACGGGCCAGGTTCCGTTGCAGCTCCAGGCCGGCGCGGACACACCGCAGCGCGTCGTTGTCGGTGGCCACCGGCGCGCCGAACAGCGCCATCGCCGCGTCGCCGATGTACTTCTCGACCACCCCGCCGTACTGGTGCACGATCCGGCGCACCGTGGCGAAGTAGGCCTGCTGCAGACTGCGGGCCTGCTCCGGGTCGGCCCGCTCCGCGTACCTGGTGAAGTCCACGATGTCGATGAAGAGCACGCTCACCTGACGGCGGTCCTCCTGCACCACGACGACGTGGTCCCGCAGCGGTTGCCCGCAGCTGGTGCAGAAGTTGACCTCGGTGCTGTTGGCGTGCCCGCAGTGCGCGCAGTTGACCCCGAGCGGCTGGCCACACCCGCCGCAGAAGCGGTCGTCCGGCCCGGCCGCGCGTGCGCAGTGTCCACACTTGAGGTCGATGTTCAGCTCCGTGGGCGAAAGAGGTCAGTATCGCGTCCAGACCGCCAAGTCGGGTACCCGACGTGCGGACGGGCAACGCCATCGATCGGTCGGGGTTAGTGTTCCGTACCAGGAAGTTTCACGTCAGGGAGAGTGCCGTGCAGGTACGACTGTCCGCCTCGTGGACCGATCCGGGGGGCACGCTGTGGGCTCCGGGCGACACGATTGATGTCGATGCGGTCACTCTCGCCGAACTGGAGGAGCAGGGCATGGTGGAAGAGCCTGAGGGTCAGTCGGGCGGGTCGGGGGAGACCACGACCACCTCGTCGAGCACGTCCACGGCTGGTAAGCCGACCGACCCGAAGAAGATCGGTCCGGGGCCGGGCGCGCCGCCGGCCGACAGTTCGAAGAACTGATCGCCCGGGTGCGGTGGGCGGGCCCCCGGTCCGCTGACCGCACCCGTTCGGTCCGCACATTCGTTGATGCCGGTTGCCGGTGGCAGCCGGCATCAGCCGTGCGCACGGCTCGGCATACCGGCGAGGGTGATGCGCGTCCACACCGGAGAGCGGTCGGCGACGGGGCGGCCGGTCGGTCAGCGATCGGCCATGCCGGCGCGGCGGCGCAGCGCGGCCACGTCGGTCACCACGATCCGGCGGCCCTCGGTGCGCAGCCAGCCACGGCTCGCGAACGAGCCGATGGCCTGGTTGACGCTCTGCCGGGAACCACCGGCCATTTCGGCCAGTTGGCTCTGGTTGAGCTCGATCGTGATCATCGGTGCCTGGCTCTCGCCGGCCAACCGCACAAGCGTCTTCGCCACTCGGCCGGGCAGGTCGAGGAAGACGTGGTCGGCGTTCTGCTCGGTGAGCCGGCGGATCAGCCCGCCCAGTGAGCGCATCACCGCGTCCAGGATGCGGGGGTTGGAGTGCACCAACTCCATGAACGCGCCGCGTGAGAGCGCCAGCGCCGCGCAGTCCTCGATGGCCTCCGCCGACGCGGACCGCGTGGACGCGTCGAGCAGGGAGACCTCGCCGAGCACGTCCGGTGGACGGATAACCGACAGCACGGCCCGCTCGCCGGTGGGTGCCGTGCGGAACACGGCCACCGCGCCACGGCGCAGCACGATCAGCGATTCGCCGGGGTCGTTCTCCACGAAGAGCAGTTGGCCCTTGCGGTAGGTACGCGGAACGGCGGCGGCGATGACGCGCTGCCGCACCTCGGGCTCCAGCCCAGCGAACATCTCGACACCCGTGAGCGCGTCACCCGGCTCTGGCAGGCGAACCTCCACGACCCAACCCCTCCCCCGGTCATGGACCACACAACTCGCTCACCGGGCGAACCTGATGGGCCCCGACAAGGTGAACTGACACCGATTCGGCGTCCGGTAGCGGTACACATCAGATCATGACGGTCCGGTCGCTTGCTGTACACCCCTCGAAGCACTTCCGTGACCGTCACGGGCTGCGATGTGCCGTTCACGAGGTGTCGCCACGGCTCGGCCCACCTCCGATCGGGCCCCGCCGGGCGCCGCCGGAGGGCGGTGGGCGAAGATGCCCGGAATGGTCTACCGCTACTTCTACGACTGCGAGTTCATCGAGGACGGCACGACCGTCGACCTCGTCTCGATCGGTGTCGTCGACGAGTACGGCCGCGAGTTCTACGCGGTCTCCACCGAGTTCGACGACTCCCGCGCCGTGCCCTGGGTCCGGCGCAACGTGCTGGACAAGCTGCCCTCGCCGGCGGACCGGTCCTGGCGCTCGCGTGAGCGCATCCGCGACGATCTGTACGACTTCCTGGTCGAGCCGATCCGGGACCGGCCGGGGGAGCAGTTGGAGCTGTGGGCGTGGTTCGCCGCGTACGACCACGTGGTGCTCGCCCAGCTCTGGGGTGCGATGCCGGCGCTGCCCCGGGAGATTCCCCGCTTCACCAAGGAGCTGCGGCAGCTCTGGGACGACAGTGGTAGGCCGACCCTGCCGGACGCGGACGCGGCCCGGCACGACGCGCTCGTCGACGCCCGGCACAACCTGGCCCGCTGGCGGGCGATGACGGCCCGCTGAGTGGCGGGCACGCCATCGTAGGTTTGACCGGTTCTGTCCCGGGCAACGGTTCGATCAGCCGAGCCGAGGGGGATTGCCATGAGTCACCAGCCGACCAGCGCAGCGCAGGCGCGCGCCCGGGTCACCGAGCTGGCCCGGGCCGCGCGGATCTGCATGCTCACCACGACCGCTCTGGACGGGCGGCAGGTGAGTCGACCGATGGGGCTCCAGGAGGCCGAGTTCGACGGTGACCTCTGGTTCTTCGCCTCCGCCGACTCGGCCAAGGTCCGCCAGATCCGGGTGAACCCGGAGGTCAACGTCGCCTTCTCGGACCAGAAGCACAATGCCTGGGTGTCGATCTCCGGCACCGCCACCGAGGGGTTCGACCGGGCCCGCGCCGACGAGTTGTGGAGCCCGTTGCTCAAGGCGTGGTTCCCCGACGGGCTGGACACCCCGGGGCTCACGTTGATCAAGGTGCACACCAGCTCCGCCGAGTACTGGGACTCGCCGAGCAGCACGGTGGTGAACCTGCTCGGCTACGCGAAGGCGGCGGTCACCGGCCGGCCACCGAACGTCGGCGAGAACCACGAGGTGACCTACTGACCGGGGGTGGGTGCCCGGGGCGCGCTGTCGCCGCACCGGCGGGCCGACTACAGTGCGCAGTGACGGCCCGCCCCGGGCCGGCAACGGCGCCGATGGTCTGACCTGACACATATCCTGGGGCATATCGGGCTTTACCTGATGCTCCAGGAGGATGAGCGGATCATGCGTATCGGCGTGCTCACCGGCGGCGGGGACTGCCCCGGTCTCAACGCGGTCATCCGGGCGGTGGTCCGCAAGGGCGTCGCCACTTACGGTCACGAGTTCGTGGGCTTCCGGGACGGCTGGAAGGGCCCGCTCGAGGGTCTGTCCCGGCCCCTGGGGATCGCCGACGTCCGCGGCATCCTGCCCCGCGGCGGCACCATCCTCGGCTCGTCCCGGACCAACCCGTTCAAGATCGAGAACGGCGTCGAGCGGATCAAGGACAACCTCGCCGAGCAGGGCGTGGACGCGCTGATCGCGATCGGCGGCGAGGACACCCTCGGCGTGGCCACCAAGCTCTACGAGCTTGGCGTGCAGGTCGTCGGCGTGCCGAAGACGATCGACAACGACCTCGGCGCCACCGACTACACCTTCGGCTTCGACACCGCGGTCAACATCGCGATGGAGGCCATCGACCGCCTCCACACCACCGCGGAGAGCCACCACCGCACCCTGGTCGTCGAGGTGATGGGCCGGCACGCCGGCTGGATCGCCCTGCACGCCGGCCTCGCCGGTGGCGCCAACGTGATCCTGCTGCCCGAGCGTCAGTTCGACGTCGACCAGGTGGCCGGCTACGTCGAGAAGCGCTTCCAGCACCAGTACGCCCCGATCGTCGTGGTCGCCGAGGGCGCCCAGCCGCTCGACGGCCAGATGGTCCTCGCCAACCAGGAGCTCGACTCGTTCGGCCACGTCCGCCTTGGCGGCATCGGCCAGTGGCTCGCCGAGCAGCTGGAGGCCAAGACCGGCAAGGAGGCCCGCACCGTGGTGCTGGGCCACATCCAGCGCGGCGGCACCCCGACCGCCTTCGACCGGGTGCTCGCCACCCGCCTGGGCCTGCAGGCCATCGACGCCGTCAACGACGGTGACTGGGGCAAGATGGTCGCGATGCAGAGCACCGACATCGTCCGGGTGCCCCTCGCGGACGCGACCCGCGAGCTGAAGACCGTGCCGCTGGAGCGGTACGCCGAGGCCGAGGTCTTCTTCGGCAGCTGATCGATCGTCGGCGGCGCGGCGGGCCTGCGGGTCCGCCGCGTCGCGACCCAAGGCGAGGGGGTACGGGCCGACATGTCCGCCGGAGTGCACACGGTCGCGGTGATCGGCGCGGGCAAGATCGGTGAGCTGATGCTCTCCGGGCTCCTGCGCTCAGGGTGGCCGGTCGACCGGCTGCTGGCCACCGCCCGCCGACCCGCCCGCGCCGAGGAGCTGACCGCCCGCTACGGCGTACGGGTGGTCGACAACCTGACCGCGGTGGACGAGGCGGCGGTGCTCGCGGTCTCGGTGAAACCGCAGGACGCCGCCGCGCTGCTCGACGAGATCGGCCCCAAGGTGCCGGCCGACAAGCTCGTCATCTCGCTCTGCGCCGGTCTGCCCACAAGCTTCTTCAGCCGCCGGCTGCCCGACGGCACCCCGGTGGTGCGGGTGATGACAAACACCCCGGCCCTGGTCGACGAGGCGATGACCGCGATCTCCGCCGGCGCGTACGCCACCGGGGCGCACCTGACCTTGGCCGAGGAGATGTTCAAGCCGCTCGGCCAGACGATCCGGGTGCCCGAGTCGCAGCAGGACGCGGTCACCGCGCTCTCCGGCTCCGGCCCGGCCTACTTCTACCTCCTGGTCGAAGCCATGATCGACGCGGGGATCCTGCTCGGGCTACCCCGCCAGGTGGCGCACGAGTTGATCGTGCAGACCGCGATCGGGTCGGCGGTGATGCTGCGCGACTCCGGCGAGCACCCGGTCAAGCTGCGCGAGGCGGTCACCTCGCCGGCCGGCACCACCATCTCCGCGATCCGTGAGTTGGAGAAGCACGGCGTCCGCGCGGCGCTGCTCGCCGCGCTGGAGGCCGCCCGCGATCGCGCCCGCGAGCTGGCGGCACAGGCCGACTGAGCGTTTGCGGGCAGCGCACCGGAACGGTCCGGGCACGTCGCGGAGCCGAGCGTGCCGCATACTGGCCCGGTGTTCACACTCGCCCAGGCCCGGCACCTGGTGGCCACTCTGCAGCCGCGCGTCGACGAGTTGGTCCGGGTCCGGGCCGACCTGGCCGAGTTGCGCGTCGACCTGGCCGACCACGGCGTGAGCGCGCTCGGCGGCCTGGCTGAGGTCAAGGCGCTGGAGGCCCGGCTGCACGCCGTCGTCGACGAGTTGCACCAGCACGACATCCAGGTCAAGGGCATCGCCCCGGTGCTGCTGGACTTCCCCGGCGAGCGGGCCGGCCGCGCCGTGCTCTGGTGCTGGTTGGAGGGCGACTCCGACGTGCGCTGGTACCACCGGGCCGAGTGCGGCTTCGCCGGCCGCCGCCCCCTCTGACACCCACGCCCCCACGCCCCGCGCGCGGCTCAGCCTGCTGCGGACGACGGCAGGACCGGGCCGGGGGTCGCGGTCACCGCGAACACCACCACGTTGTCGACGTAGTGACCCCGCCGCCGGTCGAAGTCGCCCCCGCAGGTGACCAGGCGCAGCTCCGCGCCGGGCGTCGGCCCGTAGACCACGGCCGTCGGAAACTGGGCCTTGCGGGTCCGCAGCGACCCGGTCACCCGGAACGACAACCGCTGCCCGCCGCGCCACACCTCCACGAGGTCGCCGGGCCGTAGCTCGCCGAGCCGGGCGAAGACCGCCGGGCCGCGTCGCGAGTCCAGATGCCCGGCGAGGACGGCCGGGCCGGTGTCGCCCGGGGCCGGACCGCCGCCGTACCAGCCGGCGGTGTCGAAGTCGGTCGGCGGAACAAGCGCACCCGCGCGGTCCAGACCCAGCACGGTGAGCGGTGAGTCGACGCCGATGCGCGTTACGCGTACCCGCGTGGGTGGACCGTGTGGCGCGGGCGCGGCGGCCACCGCCGGGCAGTCGTCGCCGCAGCCGGGGTGCCAGCTCGCCCCCGGCGGCGGTGGGCCGGTGGTGGCGAGCCCGACCCCGGTGCCGGCGGCCAGGCAGACCGCCGCGCCGGCCGCGACAAGCGCGGCCAGCGGCACCCGGCGGTCCCGGTGCCGCCGGATCGACAGATCCGGCCCGGCGCTCACCAGGTGGTGCGCCGCCGCCGACGCCAGAGCAGCAGGGCCACCGCGCCGGCCGCCGCGGCCAGACCGCCGGCCACCAGGGGGTACGCGTCGAGGCCCGCCCCGGCGGTGCCACCAGCGCCGGTGTCCACCCCGCCGGCCGGGACGACGGTGCCGCCCTCGGCGTCGCGACGCAGCTCGGCGGTGAGCCCGCCCTGCCTCGCGTCGAGCACCAGCAGTGAGTAGACCGCGCCGCCGGTGAGCCGCACCTCGGCGTCGGCGCTCGGACCGCCGGCACCCGTGAGCTTCAGCCGCCAACTCCCCGGCTCGACCTGCTGGTAGTCGGTCGTGGTGGCGAACTGCACCCCGTCGGCGATCACCGGGCCGTCGGCGGCGGCCACGTCGAGCACCGGGGTACGCACGGAAGCCTGCACGACCCGCACCTTGGCGCGGCCGTCGGTGGGGGCGCTGAGATCGTCGTTGAGCACCCGCAGACCGAGGTCGGCGTGCCGGCCGACGCCTGCCACCGTGTAGGCGTCGCCGCTGGTCACCGCGACCTCGGTGGTCAGCACCGGGGGGTCGCTGGCGGGGGCGCCGGCCTCGCGCATGGCCACCGCGTACCGGCCCGGCGCGAGTTCGAGGTAGTCGGAGACCACGCCGTAACCGACCCCGGGGAAGACCTGCGGCTTCGCCGTGCCCGGCGCGGCCAGGTAGACGTCCACCGCCGGCGTGTCCGGGGAGAGGTGCGCGAGCCGGACGTATCCGACGGTGTCCGCGCCGGTCGCGGCGCTCGCCGGAATCGGAATGGCGGCGGTGGCGAGGGCGGTGCCGAGCAGGAGCGCGCCGGAGCCGGCCAACAGCCGGCGGGGCACGGTACGGAACGTGTGCATGTCGCCTCCGGGGGCACGTTCGGTGAGCGGGCGGCAACCCAGGGAACAGGGTCCCGTGAACAGGACTACGACGCAAGTTGCCACGGCGATGTTTTGTCGCTCACCCCGCCGTACCCCTGCGCCCCCGCGCCCGGCCTGCGCCCCCGCGCCCCCGCGCTCACCGACGAGCAGACCGCCAACGTCAAGGCCATCATCGCCGCCACGAAGAAGGCCGGCCTGCCCGAGCGGGCCGCGGTCATCTCCAAGGGCAACCACCCTGCTCCGCCGCTTCTG